>QHOD01000190.1:0-4605 GCA_003218615.1 Verrucomicrobiota bacterium | reverse complement strand
GCCACCACCGGCTTGGCAGATTCGTTCGACCCGAACGCGAACAGTCTTGTCTATTCAATCGCGGTGCAGGCGGACGGCAAGATTTTAGCGGGCGGCGGTTTCGGCAGCATCGGCGGACAGACGCGCAACCATTTCGCTCGTTTAAGTAACGACACCGCCGCGTTGCAAAACCTGGCTGTGACGCACACCAGCGTTACCTGGACACTCGGCGGCTCCAGCTCGCAATTCACGCGGGTTACTTTCGAGTATTCAACCGACAATGTGAACTACACTGCCCTGGGCAACGGCACGGCCAGTGGCAGCAAGTGGACCCTGACAGGTCAAAGCTTCCCAAGCGGACAGAACTTCTACATCCGCGCTCGCGGTTATTATCGCAATGGGTACAGAAACAGCTCGGAGAGCATCACGGAATCCGTGCGGAATGCGTTTCCAACGATTCTAGTAACTGTGCAAACAACTCCTGCCGGTCGTACGTTCAGCGTCGACGGCACCAATTACAGCGCTGCCCAAACATTTTCGTGGGCGACAGGTTCGACTCATACCATTGCGACCACTACGCCGCAGAGCGGTGGCACAGATGTTCGCTATTACTTTAGTAGCTGGAGTGACGCCGGGGCCATCTCACATAGCGTCGCCCCAACCAAGAACACGACCTACACGGCGAAATTCGGCACCCAATATTACCTCACTATGAGCGCTGGGACAGGCGGCCATGTAAGTCCCGGGAGCGGATGGAAAACAAGTGGCAGCACTGTCTCCATTAGCGCAACGGCATCCACCGGTTACAGTTTCACCACTTGGACTGGCAGCGGCTCGGGCTCCTATTCTGGACCGGATAACCCGCGTTCCATCACCATGCTCGGGCCTATCACCGAAGCGGCTACCTTTACCCATAACTGAGTGCCGGCTGCGATCATTGAGTTTGCAGGCGATACGCCCTCCGAGGGCACGCTCTGCTACTACAGAACCCAAAAGCTTTCGCGTCTACAGAGACGCTCTCTAAATTATTTCGCCACGCTTGTGTGATCGTGCACGATGCGCCAGCCCTCGGGCAAACGCCTGAAGATGAGCGTGAATCTTCCGTGTGGCTGATCTTGGGCGCGTTTCAATTTCCAGCGACCCAGGGCAACTGCCGCATCGGAACTGAGCGTCGTAATCTCGAGATCGGAAAAAGTGAGCAACCCCATCTTGGCGCGATCTGAATATTTCTTCCTGTAACGGGCGCGGACGGTTTCCCAGCCTCGCCTTACCGTATCTTCTGAAACAAAGATTGTCGATCTTGAGCGCGCATATCCGTTCATGAAGGCGTCAATATCACCGCGGTTCCAGGCATCCTGCTGCGCACGAAGAACGGAGCGAATCTGGGCAACTGCGTTTACACGATCCTGTTTTTCTCCAGCTGGCGCTGCTGAAACTGACCACGATATCAACACAAAAACTATTAGTGCGGAGGTGAAAGGCGCGGGCACAGCCCGATGGATGACGCCGGCCTTCCCTGAAGCTGAGATGTACCGTTGCTGGATCATTTGCAAAAAAGGTAAATTCTTATAAGCTCTGCTCCGTCGCGTCCAGCTCGAGCATTCGACCGCGCGAAGTAATTTGACCCGTCATCCTTAATTTAGTAGCATCGTCGCTCAATATAAATAAAACCGTGCATCGACTTTTCTGCATCGCGGCGGTTCTGCTTGCCAGCGCGGCAGTCGTTTCAGCTCAAACGGCTCCTGATTCACCAGCGCCATCCTACGCTGCTTCGAGAGAGAACCCGCCGCCGGATCCAACTGCCCCTCCGAGCGCGTCAGGGACGGTCCGACTCCAGTTCCCTAACAGCGATGTCGTCGATGTGCTGCATTATTACGAGCAACTGACCGGCAAGAAACTGGTGATGGACAATTTCGTCCAGGGCAAGGTGAACATTTTCATCAGCAAAGACGTGTCTCGCGATGAGGCAATCAAAATCATCGAAATGAGCATGGCCTTGAACGGAATCTCTTTGATTCCTGCAGCCCGGGACATTGTCGAAGTCGTCGGCGCCGGGCAAAATCCTCGAAAGGCAGTAGTGCCGATTATTTCCGACCTCTCGGACATCCCACCCGGGAATCCCGTCATTAGTTTCCTGTTCAAGCTTCAATACGCGGACCCTCAGGAACTTCAGCAAGTGCTAATGGCGTATTTCCAGGGAAGCTCAGGTTCGATAAATATTTTGGCCCTGCCAAAATCGGCGAGTCTTCTGGTGACCCAGAATGCGGACATCATTCGGGAGCTTGCCAGCGTGATTCAGCAAATCGACGTGGCGCCTGCAGAGGTAGTAAGCGAGTTCATCAAGCTGGAGCGCGCTGACGCAACCAAAGTTGTCGATATGCTCAAAGACATTTTCGAGAAAGGTGGTCAGCCATCGGGTCCGTCTGGAGTTCGAAGCGTGCGGGTGAACGCACCCGTGCCGCAACCGATGCCGGTTGAAGGCGAGCCCGGCACGATGACTGGGCTGTCCGAAGAAGCCGTCGTGGTGGGGAAAATCAAACTCACCGCCGACATCCGCACCAACCGCATTCATGTTGTGACGCGGCCGATCAACATGCCGTTTATCCGCAAACTCATCCACGAATTCGACGCCAATGTTGAGTTCGGACAGCCGGTTACCCGCTCCTTGAGATACATTTCGGCCGGCGATGTCCTTCCGGTTCTGGTACAAGCTTTGACCGAGCCAGGCGCTACTGCGCCAGGCGGATTAGAGGGCGGAGCGAGTCCGCCCCCAACGCAGCCGGTGCGCACCACCTCGGCAACTGCCACGACGGGCGGTGTGGCGAGCACTTCTACCACTGCGAGTGGAAGCACACTGAACATTTCCGAAGAGCTTTCGACTCAACCCGTGGACACCACGCCCAAAGCAGTCACCATCGGTAACGCCAAGCTCATCGCTGATCAGCGCGCCAATTCCATCATCATCCTCGGAAATCGCGAGGTGGTGGTGAAGGTGGAAAAGATTCTCGATGAAATGGACGTGAAAGCGCCGCAAGTGGCGCTGAGCACGGTTATCGGCCAGTTGACACTTACCAACAACGAGGAATTCGGCGCTGATTACTTCGCAAAGTACCACAACAGACTGGTGGGAATTTCACGCAATACCGGCGTTTCAATTCCGTTGCCTTCTGTTGCTCCCTCTGCTTCACCCAGCATTGGTAGCGGAATTATCGATCCTTCCAACCTGATCAACTTCAGTCAAATTATTCAGAATGTAGGGAGCGGCACGAATATTTATGTAGCTGCTGGCAATGCGTTCGCCGCGATTGTGCATCTGCTTGAGTCCACCGGCCGGTTCAAAGTGATTTCGCGGCCGACCGTTTTCACGAGTAACAACAAAAAGGCGATCATCGCGTCAGGCACGGAGATTCCAGTTCCGGTAAATACCCTGACGAATGCCGGCGTTGTAAACACCGTAGCGTCGGTCTCATCGAGCATCGAGTTTAAAAAAGTCGCATTGCAACTGGAGGTGGTGCCGCTGATTAATTCCGAGAAGGAAGTCTCGCTCGACATCTTACAGAAGCTGGACAGTCTCGCCGGCACGACGCGCATAAGCGGCAACGACATCCCAAATATCGCTACGCGCTACATCCGGACGAATGTTTCCGCGCCAAATGGATCAACCATTGTCCTTGGCGGGTTGATTGAAGATAACAAGACAAAAAATTACAGCGGCATTCCTTATCTCTCGCGTATTCCATATGTCGGCGCGCTTTTCCGCAGTACGACATCCAACAAGATGCGCACCGAGCTGGTCATTCTGATGCGCCCAGAGGTGACGCTGACCAAACTGGATGCCTATCGGCTGCGCCAAAAGACGGAAGACAGAATGCACTTCGGTCCAGAACTGGACCAGGACGATTGCCCGGATTGCCCGAAACTGGAGAAGGGCAAACAGTTAACCCTACCGCCGCCTGATCTTCCAGCGGCGAAAGATATGTAGTAAACTCACTTTTTATGAAAAGGATAGTTCTCGCTTTGATTCTCGGTCTGGGCGCAACCATCGCGCGCGCCGACGAGTACGATATTATCGACGATATTTTTCGTTCCACCGATCCATTAGCTCAACGAGACGAGTATGGGCTGCTCCATCAGGGCCGCCATGTGAACGCCACAGACTTCGCGCCGAGATACCATTACCGGTTCTTTTATTACTTTAAGGCGCCCGAGCAACTGATTGTGCAGCCGGGTTATGTGGGCTCAATGCAGACCGCGTTACGCCGGTTGGGCTATTATTGCGGCCCGGTTGACGGCGTGTTTACTCCGGAGGTAGCTGACGCCATTGCACGGCTTCAGAAGAATTATTCGATGCGCGTCACGGGCACGCTCACCGATCCCGTCCGACGGGCGTTACATATGCCTTGAACTGCTGAATGAACGCAGCCCCCAGCCAGTCATTGATTAATTTGCTGCTCGAAAGCGGTGTGCCCTCGCGCGAGGAGGCTGCACAGTTGGCGATCAACTTAAATGGCGGTTCATGGGTTGGCCAGGTGCTCGATTCCGGTAAGGTGGACGAGCAACGCTTCCTCGGCGCGATCGGGAATTTCTTCCGCGTGCCGGTTGTCTCAATCGCTCCGAAGAAGATCG
>QHOD01000189.1 GCA_003218615.1 Verrucomicrobiota bacterium | reverse complement strand
AGCTGTTTCGCGGTCCACCCGTTTTTGTGGGAGCTGCTGCGCGCTGAGGTCGCCCTTTTGCTTGTAAATGTAATCGTGGATGACGCTCGGATAGGAGATATCGTAATCATCTGGTGACAACCACCACCAGACCGCTCGCGGGATGGATCCCAAGTCGGTCAGGAAATCCTTCGGTACCTCGATAATCCCGCCGAGGAGGGTGCTTCGATATTGTAGCGGCGTAATGAGTTCGAAATAGGGACTGTCGGCGTTTCCCGTCGCTCGAATTGCTTCTTCACGACTCAGGCACCAGAGATTCAGTTCACTCAGGAATTGATCGCTCACGCAAGCGAGCGTGAGACGATTCTGCCCGCTGCACAAGAGGATTAATAGAGGCAAGGGAACAGAATACTTGCTTCGTTCTTGCTCAGCCGTCCGAATTTTGCATAGTGAACGCCCGGCTTTCGTCTGCGATTGTCGATCTTACGGCTGGGTAGCTCAGTTGGCAGAGCAGTGGACTGAAAATCCACGTGTCGGCGGTTCGATTCCGCCCCCAGCCATGATTTCGGACAGGATTTGATTGCAGAAAAAAGACCAGTCATTCATTCTGCCGGCATGGCAGAAATACAAGCGCCGCCACCCTTGCCAAAGTCGCAGCCATCGTTAGGCCGGCGACAGAGCACGATTATTAAGTTGCTCGGCGTCGGTGCCCTTGTGCTGGTCTTGTTGTGATGTTGTCGGGAAAATTTGCGCCGCCCGATTTCGGCCCGCTCTAATTGCGGATTCATTGAGCGTTGGACGTTGAGCGTTGGGCGTTGAACGTTCTAAACCACGCGTTCGTCAATGTCGATGTCATGAATGCCGAAAACATTCTCGCAAGGTTTTTCGGGGGCGGAAACTCTTATTGGCTGACGCGGTTCGTGATTCTGCGGCTGCTCGGGTTTGTGTATGCGATCGCGTTTTTAGTTGTCGCCCAGCAACTAGTGCCGCTGATCGGTGAGCATGGATTAACTCCGGCGAATCATTTTCTTGCTTCGATCCAATCGCAGCTTGGTTCCTCCAGCGCGGGCATGCTTCGGCTGCCGACGCTTTTCTGGTTCGGCCTCTCGGATAACGGATTGTCGATCTTTGCGTGGACGGGGTTTGCGCTGTCTCTCCTTGTTCTTGCCGGCTACGCGAACGCCATAATTCTCACAGTTCTCTGGGCGATGTACATGTCGATCGTTCACATCGGTCAAGTTTGGTATGGTTACGGTTGGGAAACTCAGCTGCTTGAGACGGGGTTCTTGTCGATCTTTCTTTGCCCTCTATTTGACGCGCGGCCATTCCCAAAAACCGCGCCGCCGCTTCTTGTCGTCTGGCTTTTTCGCTGGCTCGGCTTTCGCATCATGATCGGCGCCGGCCTGATCAAACTGCGCGGTGACTCCTGCTGGCGCGATCTGACCTGCCTTTACTATCATTACGAAACGCAGCCGATCCCGAATCCGATCAGCCGCTATTTGCATTTTGCGCCGCACTGGTTCCACAACATCGAAACAGTCTGGAACCATTTCGTTGAATTGGTCGTGCCCTGGTTTTCATTCGGGCCGCGACTTGCCCGACATATTGCCGGCGTGCTGCTCGTCACTTTTCAAATCTTCCTGATCATCAGTGGCAATCTGTCGTTTTTAAATTACGTCACGATCATTCCGTTCCTCGCCTGTTTCGACGACACATTCCTTCGCCGCGTGCTCAACCTTGTTTCCAATCGGCAAGTAATGAATTCCTCATTCGATCCGCTCGATCTGGTCAACACTTACGGAGCGTTCGGCAGCGTTGGCAAAGAGCGTTATGAAATTATTTTCGAGGGGACCGACGACGCCGTGATCGCCGGCGACACAAAATGGCAGGAATACGGATTCAAGGCCAAACCGGGCGATCCCAACCGGCGTCCGCCGTTTGTCGCGCCGTATCAACCGCGGATCGATTGGCAAATCTGGTTCGCTGCAATGGCGTCTCCGGCCGAATATCCATGGACACTGCATTTCGTCTGGAAACTTTTGCACAACGATCGCGGCACGCTCTCGCTCCTGGCCAACAATCCGTTTCCCACCGCGCCGCCTCGTTACATTCGCGCGCGGCTGTATCGTTATCATTTCGCGCCGATTGGCGATCCGGCATGGTGGAAACGGGAACCAGTTGGCGAATGGCTGCCGGCGCTCTCGACCAACGACGCGGAGTTCCGCCGCGTGATCGCAGCGATGAACTGGCTCGATTAGAGGCCGCGCTCTTTCAATCGTGCCATCGTTTCACGCAACATCCGGTAGCCGAAATGTCCTTGCCGCACGCGGAGTAGCTCCGACCCGTGCCATTCCTGTTGGATCGCCTCGAGATCCGCTGCCCGGGCAATTGAATCAAACTCGCCCGCGACAAACAGGATCCGATTGCCGTCGCACAACGGTTGATTGTGCATTGGCGAGCTGAGATGAAAATGCCGGGCCACCAGCGACGGCTCGATCTGCGCGCGTCGAAGTTCCCGCCGCATGAAACGCGTGACGCCAAAATCGTTGCAACCCCGCTCGCGCAACGCCGCCATTAATTGCCGCACTTCGATCACTCCCTGACGTAATCCCTCCGCGTTGCGGATGAGATCGGCAGTGATGGCGAGTTCACCGTTCCAGTAGCCGCGCGGTACCCGAGAATAGTGATACGGCAGATGCACGAAGCACGCATTCCAGCCGAGTTCGTTGAAGCGCGCCGCCCAACGGCGATATCCGATGTGGCTCGCCGACATGAGCGCGTGCAACATCAGCACGGTCGGCGCGTTCCAGCCGCGCGCACAGCGGAAAAAATCTGCGCGAGCGATGTCGTTCGCGGGAAATTTGGTTGTGATCGGACTGCGCCAGGTGGCCATCGCGCCCTCGCCAATCCCACTCGCGAGTCCGCCATTGTGCGGAACAGCGTAAAAATCGTGTGCCGTGAGTTTCTCGCATTCGGCCACGTAGCGTTCCATTTCATCCCGGCTGCGCGCGCGCAGCCGATGACGCGACTGCATCAGGTTTAGCGACGCGCACATGAGGGAATCGATGGCCATTGCAGAGACGCGCCGCAATGGATGGCCGCGCGGACGAGGACGAGTCTGCGCGTGCGACCCCATTCGTTCGCGTGGCGGGTGCGGCAAATCGTCCGGTGAGAGTCGAAAAGTTTGTCGTAATTCCAAGTAAAGATTTTTGAATGCCGTGGTGAGGTCGCGCTCAATGCACTCTCGCGCGTCGGATTTTGCCAGCCCGGGAAAATCTGAAATCGGATCTCCGAATGCAATCCAGATCGGGGTTCGTCTCAGCGGCAACCAACTCTTCTTTGAGTATAATCGGTCGCTGCCGACAATCACGCACGGCAAAATCGGAACTCCAGCGATATGCGCCAGTGTCGACGCGCCAGCGCGCAACGGTGCGCCTTCGAGTAACGAACGGGCGCCGTCGCGGATGCCCCCCTCTGGAAAAAGCCCGACAATCCGGCCCTGTTTCAGCCGTTCGATGGCAGTGCGGATGGTTTTGCGATCCGCGCGATATCGATCCGCCGGGAACGCATCGACTGCTCGCAAAAGAAAACCGAGCACTGGACGCGGAAAGAATTCTGCCATTGCCATCCAATCGATCTTGCGCCGCACGACCGAGGAAATAATAAACGGATCGAAATGGCTGATGTGATTTCCCGCCAAAAGAAATCCGCCATCGCGATTCGCCTTGTCCTGCCCGATTACCCGAACCTGCGACGAGTAACCAAACAGCAATTTCATCAACAGCGCTGCAACGCGATTGGCAACAGAATGGAAAAATGAGCGCACAAAATGCGAATTGATTGACAAATTTGCCGGAGGGAAACGACCAAAGCAAATTGGAGCGATAACCGCAATTTCGCTGCACGTTTCGAATTCTGATGTGAGATGTTTTCACCTACGCGGTTTGTCTTCCTCGCCGGGGTCTTTGTATTCTTGACTGCGGTGCCAGCGCAGTGCACCGAAGAATTTGCAAATCCGCCGCGGCCATTTCCGGTCGTGATGGGTGAAGAGATCGCAGCCAACCTGGTCGATTTGCTCTTCTTGTTCGACCGAGTAGCGAGCGATCCTCCGACGGCGACAACCCCGGATTATCTCGAACGGGTTTCACAGCCGTCGTCGCCGTTCTACAACGATTACTTAGAGTACCGACAAGGCAGAATCAGCCGAGCTGAACTCGTGCGCCGATTGCCGCATGTGGCGATGATAGGGGACAGCCTTACACAACATTTTTACATATCGTCTCCTATCAGCTTGTTTTGGCGAGCAAGGACCCAGCGACGCAAGAACTGGTTTCTCGATACTGATCCTGATCCAGCCAGCATCTGGAGCGTGTACGAAAGGATGGAAACTTTCACGCCACTCGTCGCGACGGAATACAATGGCGCCGGTGCGCTGGTCGCCCCGGCCCGGGCGAGCGAAGGCATTCGCAGAAGGATCGTCCGAACGCGCAATCTCTCCGGACAAGCGCGTCAAATTCTGCGCAAGAAAAGATTTCCAGATTTGATCCTGATTTGGATCGGACATAACAACCTCGACTGGGTGGAGGGACTTTCTCCGACCGAGCGAGCGCACCCGGAAAAGCGCATGCAAGAAATCGCAACGCAATTTCGACAGAACTACACCGAACCGCTTCAGTGGCTGATTGATCGGGCAAAAACAGAGAACCACAGAGTGGCGATTGTCGTTTTCGGATTGGCGAATCTGGAAACGTTTTTCAAAGCGCGGCGAAAAGCAGAAGCGCTGCACGCTAAAAATCCAGCGCTCTATCCGTATTTCGAGAGCGGCAATCGCAGCTTCGAGTCGCTGAAATCGCCTTATCAGAACAATATGGTCCGACTCGGTTTAATGCTGAACGGCGAAATGCGAGCGATGGTCAGCAATCTGGATCGGCAGTTCACGCACAGTTCTAATGTTCGCGTGCAGTATTCTGATGCTCTGGCAAAAGTGAATTTCAGTCGCCTGGAGTTGATAAATCCCGCAGACGCTTGGCATCCATCGATCGAGGGCCAGAAGGCTCTCGCCGCTGCCGCTTTCAGCGCGCTTAGTCCAAGTCTCAAATTTCTTGGGATCGGCGCCAAACAGACGATCTCACCAGCGTCCGGGATCGTTACTCGGCGGACGCGCTAATCGGCCCGACGCCAACGTTTGATCCAACTGCCTTACTGTCCCAAGGCCTTCAATTCTGCCTTGGCGAAGTGGTATTCGGTTGTCCTCTTTCGTTCCGTGGCCAGGCATTTTTTGAAAAACTCTGAGGCGGCAGACTTATTGCCGGCAAGAAGGCTCTTCATCCCGGCGTAAAACCACGCTTCACAGTGCTGGCCGTGATCGGTGTTCGCATCCCGCGATGCGGCGGCAGCAAGAAACTCGGTCTCAGACAGATTACCAAGTAGGTATGCCTGTATTTTGGATGGCCAGCTTCCAGCCTCCGCGTTGAAGTGAGATGCGAGTTCCTTATCTGCTGCTTCTTTCTCGCCCAAGCGTGACCGCATCAGCCAGATGGTCAAACGAGGATACCACTGATTGCGTTGCGACAGCTCGCAAAAACGTCTGTAGTCCCGGAGTGCAGCAGTAAAATTGCGGTCCAAAAGATTAGTGAACCCGCGGTCGATGTACGCTTCGCTAAGCTTCGGATCGAGTTGTAGAGCGCGATTGATATCGACTATAGCATGATTGCTGTCCCCTCTAACTGCTTTTGCGGTACCGCGGTTGAGGTATGCTTCGGCGAATTTGGGATTGAAGTTAAGAGCGCTGTTGTAATCGGCGATAGCGCCGTCCGCGTCACCTCGATCTAATTTGGCACTCCCTCTGTCAGAGTACGCTCCGGGAAGTTTCGGATCGAGTTGTAAAGCGCGGTTGTAATCGGCGATGGCACCATCCAGGTCGTCCTTGCCGGCTTTAGCGACGCCACGATTGTAGTAAGCTTTAGCGTTTTTCGGATCGAGTTGCAAAGCGTGATTGAAATCCGCGATGCTAGCATCCAGGTCGTCCTTCTCTACCTTAAGGGTGCCGAGGGCGTAGTCCGGCTGATAGAGACCAACAGCGCCGTAAACCATCAGCTCGTGTTTCCTCCTTTTGGCAAGGCCGCGATTGTTGAATGCCGATGCGAGTTTCGGGTCGAGTTGCAAAGCACGATTGAAATCGGCCATGGCTCCGTCCCACTCGCGCTTCTCCACTTTCGCGAGGCCGCGGCCGTTATATGCTTTGGCGAGTTTTGGATCGAACTGTAAAACGCGATTGAAGTCCGCGATCGCACCGTCCCAGTCGCTCTTCTCCAGTTTGGCAATCGCGCGGGCTTGGTACGCTGCGGCAAGTTTCGGATCGAGTTGCAAAGCGCGGTTGTAATCGGCGATGGCGCCGTCTCGGTCGCCTTTATTGGCTTTGGCAACGCCACGGTCGAGGTATGCTTTGGCGAGTTTTGGGTCGAATTGTAGAGCGCGGTTGAATTCGGCGATGGCTCCGTCCCAGTCGTGCTTCTGTAGTTTGGCAATGCCGCGGTTAGCGTAGGCTGCGGCATCCTTCGACTTAGTCTGGGCAAACCCAAAAGTCGGAAAGATCAAGCTCGCAGCGAGCAAAATCGCTTTGATTGATGTTGCTCTCATAGACCGCTAATAGAGATCCCCGCCCGCGAGATTACACAACACTCACCGCCTAGCGCGCCATTATTTTTGAACCGTGAGTTCCTGACATTTTTTGAGATCGAGTTTGCCGGAGGCGAGGACGGGAATGGATTCGACGCGCTGGACACGTTTGGGGATCCATAAGTTTGAGATGCCCGACTCATGAAGTTGTTTGCGCAACTGTGCAAGATCGACATCTACCGCGCTGAGCAACACGAGCGCTTCGCCTTTGGCTTCATCTTGTACTCCCACAATCGCGACCAAGCGCTCGTCTTTTCCGGAGAGATCTAGCAAATCGACGATCTTATTTTCGATCGCTTCATGTGGCACCATTTCGCCGCCGATTTTTGAGAAGCGGGAAAGCCGTCCT
>QHOD01000188.1 GCA_003218615.1 Verrucomicrobiota bacterium | reverse complement strand
AGAACAAAGTGCATTTCGCGGCCGCAGTCTGCGCAGTCGCTTCGAAACCTTTTGGGATTGGAAAAAGTGTATTCCAGACGGTTTCATGCCCGTCGTCATAACGAAGGTTGGCACGCACGGCTTCCTCGATTTTGATTTCACGGAACCCAGGCGCATCCTTTGGCCAACGCACGGTCCAGCGCGCCACTGGCGCGAGATGTCGCTCGTGCGAGCGATACCATGCTTCGGATGCGATTTCGGTAAATGCCACCCAGCAAAGAGCGGCAACAAGGTAGGAAGCAGGAAGGAATCCCCCATTTTGCCTGCCGCGCCGCAGGCTCGGCGAAGGCGGGCCTACGACGCCGGAGCGCTTTGGCGAAGGCGGGAGGCCCGGTCTCCTCCGGCCGAGCAGCGTTGCTAACACCAACGAGCCCACAAAAACCGCGGCCACGATCGAGTAGCCCGCAAGATCATGCCATTGGTCGACCGCCGCGATGTTTTTCGTCTCGGCAATCCAGACGAGAAAAAATGCGCGCGCGCAATTGCCGACGAAGGCGATGGCAACTGCACCCACGATGAGCACAACGCGGCGCAAGATCGACAATCGCTTTAATTCGCCGAAGAGCAGACCAATCATGAGCGACGTTTGCAACGAGCGCACGCCGCTGCATGCTTCGTTGACTCCAACAAGTCCGTTGGGAATGCGGATCAGATTGCCCTCGAGGTGCGCAGGAATCCCAAATAACGCCGCGATTTCGCTCGCGATCGCCGCAACGATTTGCATCAAACCCTGCACCACCGGTACTTCGATTGGGGTGACCCACGGCACGGCGACGAATATAAAAAGAATTGGGAATGCGAAATGTCGCAGCCAGAGCGTGCCACCTCTGTGCCAGACATATAAGAGCGTCAGCGTTGCGACGATGGACGCGTGGACCCAGCTGAGCGGACGCCAATCAGGATTTCCTATCTCAAAAAGACGAACCGGCAGAAGTAAAAGAAGCGCGGCGAAGCCGATCAGTGCCGCGATTATCGCGGCGACGCGGTGATTGCGGATTTGGAATTTGGAATTTGGAATTTCCAGAGGCGGCCGGTCTTCCCACCGAAGCCAGAAAAGATAGAGCGCGAAGAACGGAACGAACCACCCGTAGTTGTATTGCTCGTTGAGCGACCATTCGCCGCTGAGTTGCCAGCAAAGGACAAACCAGAGTGTCGCCAGCGCAATAAGAGCAGCGAGCGCACCGACGGACCAGCGCTTTAAAGGCATGGGCGCAGCCGGTGCGGCTGGTCGCTGGGCCGCGATTGATTGCATGGGCCGATATATTACCAAATTCAGGGGTAAAGCGAATCGGGAATGATTAAGGGTTCAATGCCGTTTGGAGCTAAAGGCTAAGATTAAGATCAGGACACCGAAATTGCCGTTACCTGGACGCTGATCCTGTGCATCCTGACAACCGGTGCAACGCGATTGTTTGAATGCATCGCCAACCAACTGAGGCAATGAACAGACTGGCGATCGTTGGGGAATTTCTGGCAGTGTATCAGTTTGAAAATTACGGCAAAGATGGGCAGGCGAGGTTGGCTTGATTACGTCAATTCGGCACCTATGGTCCCCGCATTTAAGCCGCTGCCCAAAGTTTGCGTTTGCACTTTACTCCTCCCACGTAAGGGGCGCGCACCGCATCTTGTCGGATGCGTGGCAGAAATTGCGGTAGTACATCAGTTTGGGCTACTAATCTAAGGTCTCCTCCTCTGATAGCGGACAGGACTTAGATTTTGCAAATTTGTTTACTTTCTCTTCAAGAGACGGAGTGAAGGTTAGAAGTTCTTTCGATGGGCCACTGACCCTGAGATTGTTTTCCGCAGATAAAACAGGCCTCCCCGTCTCCTTTTCTAATTTTCGTCTGGCTCCTCCCGCGATCTCGCCGCCTGATCTGGCCGGATGATACACGACCGAATTTCTTGAATTTTTGCGCGAGCGCAAGAAATGGTGGATAGCGCCCATCGTTATTTGTTTGCTGTTACTGGATGGATTATTAATCCTCGCCAAAGGCTCGGTGCTCGCTCCATTCATCTATACCCTCTTTCGATCGAGCGCGAGACTCGCTTGCTATAATAGCCCGCATCGAAAGAACATCCTCGCGCAGCCGCACGGGTGCGAGGAAATCCGCCTGGCCCACACCCAAAAGCCAGGGCGGGAGGCTCTTTTTCCTCTCAATTTGGTGTCATGGAGGGAACCGGATGCAAGCGGAGACCCGATTCAGTGGGGAGTTTGCCCGCGCAGCCCATCCAATGAGCGACAGTCCATCGGCCCAGTCTGCCTCCCAGCAGACCGAAGAACAGTTCCACGTACTCGTGGACAGCGTCGAGGATTACGCCATCTACATGCTCGACCCGAAAGGCAATGTGGTGACATGGAATGTAGGCGCGCAAAAAATCAAGCAATACACGGCCGAGGAAATCATCGGAAAAAACTTCGCCTGCTTTTACACGGCCGAAGATGTCGCGGCCGAGAAACCGCAACGCAACTTGCGCGAGGCAGCGCGCCAAGGTCACATCCGCGAGCAAGGACTGCGCGTTCGCAAAGATGGCTCAACCTTTCGTGCGGAAGTTGTGCTAACGGCGCTGCGCGACAGTGCAGGCAAGATTCGCGGATTCTCCAAAGTCACGCGCGACATGACCGATCAAATTCGCAGCCGCGAAATTGAAGCGGCAAAGATCGCCGCAGAAAAAGCAAGCAAGGCAAAGGACGACTTTCTCGCGGCGCTCAGCCACGAGCTGCGCACGCCGTTAACGCCAGCATTGGCGGCAGCGAATTATCTCGCTGAGAACGCCGCTAAATTCCCGGCAGAATTCGCCGAGGACATCAAGATTATCAAGCGTAACGTGCGCTTGCAGGCACGACTGATTGACGACCTGCTCGATCTTACTCGCGTCACGCGCGGCAGGCTCGATCTCCATTTCGAAGACATCGACGCGCATATTCTTGTCCGTGATGCCATCGAGATCGCGAATTCAAGTATCGCAGCAAAGAACTTAAAGGTTTCCGCGCACCTGAACGCGGAGGAGCATTACATTCGAGCCGACTCCATACGCATCCAGCAAGTATTCTGGAATTTGATCAACAACGCGGTCAAGTTCACCCCACCGGGCGGAAAGATCGACATCAACACTTCGAATGACGACCGTGGTCATTTTCAGTTTGAGATCACCGATAATGGAATCGGAATCGAAGTCGAGCGGAAGGCTTCGCTCTTCGCGCCATTCGAGCAGGCGGATCCGTCCGTCAGACGTCAATTTGGTGGGCTCGGGTTGGGTTTGGCGATTTCGAAACATCTTATCGATCTTCACGGCGGCGCGATCGCAGTCGAGAGCCGTGGCCGAAGTTACGGTGCGACCTTCAAGGTGACGCTTGACGCTGTCCCGAATCGCGCCGAAAAGAACAGAGTGGGTTCCCAGGGTCTTCAAAAGCCGGCGAAGTCGCTGCGCATCCTGCTCGTCGAAGATCACAGCGATACGCGACGGACGTTGTCGCGCCTGCTCACTCATTTTGGCCACCAAATCTCAGTCGCCGATAACACACAGAGCGCTTTGAAAATCATGGGGTCACAAGAATTCGATGTGGTTTTGAGCGACATTGGTCTTCCCGATGGAAGCGGGTACGATGTGATTTCGGAGGCGAAACGAAAACAGCCGGTTAAAGCTGTCGCCATCACTGGATTCGGCACGGACGAAGACATTCGGCGCGGCAAAGACGCCGGATTCGATTTTCACCTCGTCAAACCCATCGACTTCCACGAGCTACGCAGCGTCCTCGATGAGGTCGGCGCTTAGGATTTGCCTCGGCGTTCGGCGAACCTGAGCCACGAATAAATAGGTAGGGCGAATAACCGCAATCGCCTGGGACCGATTCGACGCCACACCGTTTATAGCCGAATGGCCTCAGAATTTCTGTTGACGTTGCTCAATTGAGCCGCTAAGTTGTGTCAATTGAATCAGGTGGCTCTGGATGAGAACAGCGACCCTCGAAAAGACAATGGCCAGCATAAAAGCGAAGAATCCGCATGAACTGATTCGCCGGATCCAGAAAGGATTACCTTTCTCCGATCTGAAAGTTTTGCAGGACAGCATCGATATGCCATTCGAGCAGCTCGCAGCAAAACTTGCTATCTCAAGATCCACATTGCAGCGGCGCAAAGCGGCCGGGCGATTGTCACCGGATGAATCGGACAAGGTCATCCGCTTTGCCCGATTGCTCGAACACGCGACAAATGTTTTTGGCGACGTCGACAAGGCGCGAGCCTTACGGTGTTTATTCGTAACACCCGATGGCGTCGGCATGGCGAATCGTGCGCGCGAGTCGTGAGAAGACGGCGTTTACTGGAGAAGGCCCGTGGCGATACGGCGGCCGGTGGAGCTCACCCAGCGTGCATGTCGTCTATGTCAGCGAGCATCAATCCACCGCAGCGCTTGAGATCTTCGTCCATCGCGTACCGTTCATTCTCGATGAAAAATACAAAGCGTTCCATCTGCAGTGGCCGGATAGTCTCACTGAGATTTTTCCCGTAAGAAAGTTGCCGGTCGATTGGCGCATTTCTCCGCCGTCAAGATCGACAATGGAAATTGGCGACTGCTGGGTGCAGGAACGTCGCTCCACCGTGCTGGCTTTGCCAAGTGCAATCAGTCCAGACGACACAAATTTTCTGTTAAATCCCGAGCATCCGGACTTCAAACGCATCCGCATTCATTCGCCGATCGATTTCGCGTTCGACTCACGCTTGCTCGGCCGTTGATGCAACGCGCGCTATCGACTCTCAGGGATTTTGCTTTAAAATCTGGCTTCTGACATCTGACTTCTGAAATGTCCCCGTAGTTCAACGGACAGAACAAGGGTTTCCTAAACCTTAAATGTGGGTTCGATTCCCGCCGGGGATAGTTTGTGTGATCCCGCTCGCATGAGACTCTTCGGGAGAATGCGCTAACGTGCGCTTCGATTGATTCGCTCGCTCCCGCTTGCTCACCCTGACGGGCTGGCGTCTATGTCGCTCGCTTCCCAACGGCTCCATTCCCGCCGGGGATAGTTTGTGTGATCCCGCTCGTCATGAGACTCTTCGGGAGAATGCGCTAACGTGCGCTTCGATTGATTCGCTTTCGCCCGAAAGCTCACCCTGACGGGAGGGCGCGCTCATTGCTTCATTAGATTAGCGCCCTATTAGTGTCGGAGCGGGCAGCATCGGAGGCGCGCCCAAGTTGTTCCCCCACGGCATCGTAGTGCTGGGCCTCGGCTCCGAGACGTAATCGCTTGTCGAGGTTCCCGAACGCGCTTGGCCACCGCTCTGATTGGCGCAGCCGTTAAGCAACAATATCGCCGACCCTACAATCGCGATTCGTTGTTTTGCTGCGCTCATGCCAATTACCCTCCATTGCTTTCGCTTAACGCGTCGCCAGACTGTCAGTGTTGAAGGTCGGTTTGATTTTGTCATAACGCCAGTTCTTTCTGTTCTCTTGTCCCGAAACTCGCGACTCATGCGAAGGCGTGCTCTTCGGGAATTGTGAATCGCCGTGCAGCTCCTGTCCCCACGCTGAATTGCTTGCTCAGGCCCCGCTGCTCCACCGTCGTCAATAACGTTATTGATGTCTTTTTCTAGACGGAAAAGCGGATTTGCTTCGTGCTCGCCTTAAATGTGGGTTCGATTCCCGCCGGGAACGATTTGTTTAAATCTAGAGCGCACAAGAAAACTGTTCTCGCCTAGATTTTTTGGCTACGCTCTTTTTAGGCGATGCCTAAAAGGTGTTCTTGGCTAGCGTAGGAATCTAATAATTCATCTCGGCGGAAATGAGTTGGTTCAAACGGAAATTGGGTTCTGTAACTCCCGAGATCAGCATTTCGGTTGAACAGCATACACCAGAAATTAAGCGCGGGATGCCGGTGTATGAGGAGCTAACGGGGGAGAACCTCGAGCGACGAGACATTTTCGTAACAAGCGATGGTGAGCAGCGTAAGGAAAAAATCGATGCACTCAGGCATCATTTTCGTTCGGGAATTCTGAGTGCCGATCTACCTGTTGTCGTTACGGTGGATTACGGCGGGGAAATGCGTTACTGCGGGGAAGGGA
>QHOD01000187.1 GCA_003218615.1 Verrucomicrobiota bacterium | reverse complement strand
AGGCGAAACCAACACATAGGAAACCCAACACAGAGGAACCCAAACAAAATGAAAGCTATTACAATGCGAATCCAGAAATTCTCACGACCGGGAGTTATCCTCATGGCTACCGTTGTCGCCATCATCGCCTCCATGGTCGCTGCGAATGCCACGCAGACGATCACAGCGCCGAACGCAGCGTTCATCTCATACAGCCTTGCGCCGGGCACGGACAGCGCACCGATTACGCCGGCCACCAGCCGATCGGTGCTGGTCATGGGCTGCGAAACCGGGTTTGGTGATGAAGGAGTAGGTCAGGTGAGTTTGTTACATGTTCCCAGCACCAAAATGGTATGGGTCGGCTTGGACTCGGAGTACCCCGCGGCCATCGTCAGTTCAGACAGTGGCGCACCGGGAACCCACATCGTGTGGATCGACCTCGCCCACACGGTGGACATTCAGACGGCCAGCGCAGACACGATCCGCGTCCACAATGGCAGTGCCGGAACGAGGGTTGGTAATGTGACGCTCATCTGGTAAACACGCGATTGAATAAACAAGGACGCGAGCCCAGGTGGGTTCTGCAGCTGGCGGCTAAATAGGCATGGGCAGTTGGACGGCTGAGTTGCGGCGTTTCAAGAAAATGACCCCGAATGCATTCGGGGTCATTGCTTGTTAACGTTTCAACGCATCCAGAATCGGCTGCGGATAAACGCCGCGCTGACTGGAATCTTGTCGATCTTGGCGGCGGACTCCCAATACATCGCGCGGACTACCTTGAGATAATAGTAAAAGACGCAGCCCACCGTGACTACACCGACTACGACGAGCGCAATCTGGCGCTGCGAAATCGCGGCATAAAAGATAAAAAACTTCCCCAGAAATCCTGCCGTGAACGGCACACCGGCGAGCGAGATCATTCCGATTAGCATGGCAAAGGCGAGAAATGGCGAGCGCTTCCCTAATCCATCAAAGTCCGAAATCCGATCGCCGGTTTGCTGCGAGACGATCACCAGGACGGCAAAGCTCAGGAGCGTCATTAGCAAATAAGCTGCCAGATAAAAAACGACAGCCCGGCCGTCCAAGCACACGACGCCGATGAGCAAATAGCCGGCGTGCGCGATGCTCGAATACGCGAGTAGCCGTTTCAGATTGCCTTGCGGCAGCGCGGCCAGATTTCCATAAATCAGAGTGAGCAACGCGATCAAAACAAGTAATCGTTCTATCTGCGGAAGCATCAGGAACGGCTGCAAGACGCGCAGCAGCACGACGAAACCCGCGGCCTTCGAGCCCACTGAAAGATAAGCGGTTATCGGCGTGGGAGCGCCTTGGTATACATCCGGTACCCAGATTTGAAATGGTACGGCTGCGATTTTGAAACCGAGCGCAACGAGAACCAGCACCATACCGAAGAGCGCTGCGCCGTGATCTGTATTTGGATTAGCCAACGCCTCTGTGATTCGCTGCAGATTTGTCTGGCCGGTCACCCCGAAGATCCAGGCGATTCCGTAGACGAGAAACGCTGTGGAAAGCGCGCTCAACACCAGATATTTCACGCCGGCTTCGAGCGTGAGCGGATTGCGGCGAGTAAAACTGACCAGCACGTAAAACGAAATCGTCACCAGCTCGAGCGAGACGAAAATGAAGACGAAATCGATGGCCGACACCAGATACATGAGTCCGGCGCATGTGAAGACTGGCACTGCGAAAAACTCGCCTAGTCCGTCAGGCGAACCGGGAAACGAACTGCGCACGACTGGCGCGTAGTCGATCATCATGATGAGCACGGACATCGTGGTCAGCAGCGCGAATTGCTTGAAGAAGATCGACAACCGATCTGCCGTGTAAAAATTCCAGAAGCCAGTCGCTTGATTGGGCGGCGGAGTCGGAGCGACGAAGAATGTTGCGATGAAAACCAGCGCGAGGCCTGCAATTGCTGCGTAAGCCAGAACTCGCTTGTCGATCTTCGTAGCAAAGGCTTCGAACATCAGGATGACCATCCCGAGCACCAGAACTGCGATCTCAAGTTGTGGCGCTGTGATCATGGCTATTTATTCGCGCTGAGATAAGTGCGAAACGCAGGCGCGATCATTCGCACGAAGGATTGCGGGAAAAATCCGTAGCAAAGGAGCGCGCCGACCAGCAACGCCACCGGTACCCGCAACCCGGGTCGAAGATCGACAAGTCCGTTCCAGCGTTCATTCAGCGCGCCCATGAATGTTTTGCGATAGGCGCGCAGCATATAGACGGTCGAGATCACCACGCCCCACAGCGCCAGCACGGTCGCGATTTGAAAAATGTGAAAACGCCCTATCTCCCAGCCGTTCTTGAATGCGCCAAAAAAGATCATGATCTCGCCTGCAAAATTCGCGAAGCCCGGAAGGCCGATCGCAGCGAACGCGCCGAGACCAAAGGCAAGCCCAGCGAAGGGCATTACTTTCGCGAGACCGCTGAGCTCATCGAAAACCAGGGTGCCGGTCCGTTTGCGCAATTCGCCCGCGAGCGCAAACAACAGCGCGATCGAAAGGCCGTGGGCGAACATCAAAACAACAGCGCCGGTCGCGCCGAGGATGCTGGCGCTGGCGATCCCGAGAAAAATGTAACCCATATGCATCACGCTCGAGTAACCGAGCATCCAATCGAGTCGCTTTTGCGCAATCGTGACCAGCCCGACGTAGATGATGTTTCCGAGCAGCAGTACTACGAGCAGGTTCGTCCAGTGCCGCGCGCCTTCTGGCAACAGGGGAATCGCCAAACGCAACAAACCATAGAGGCCGAATTTTTTTAGGATTCCAGCGTGCAGCATTGCCGCCGGCGCCGGGGCCGATGCGTATGCCTCTGGCGCCCACGTATGAAATGGGAAGAGCGAGATGAGAATGCCGAAGCCAATAAGCAGCAACAAATAAACATGGCGCTGCGCGTCCCCTGAGATCTGACCGAGTTCGGCGGCCCCTTTCAACGCGCGAATGTCAAAACTGCGCGATGCAATCGGAAGGCTTTGGTAAAGCAGGATCAGGCCAAGCAGCAAAACAAAACTTCCGATCGCGAGATAGATCGTAATTTTCCAGGCTGCCGCGACCCGATTTCCGCTGCCCCAGATTCCGATCAAGAGGAATGTTGGAATGAGCGCGAGCTCGTGAAAGGCATAAAAGAAAAACAAATCAATCGAAGCGAACGCGCCGATAGCGCCGCCGGAAATGAACAGAAGACAAGCGTAGAATGCGTTTTCGTGTTTCTCGATCTTGCCGGCAAACCAGAGGGCAGCCGGCGTGACGATTGCGGCCAGCAACACCATCGCCATGCTCAAGCCGTCGAGCCCTGTCGTGAAACTCAGGTGCCACTCGGGGGATATGGTGAACGAGGTGACGTGCTGAAAATCGCGCTGCGCGGGCTGGAATGACGCGAGCAGAAACAACGTCGCGGCCAACGTTAGCCCGGATGCAGCCAAGGCTGTCTTCCGCGCTGGCGCGCCAGCCATGATCAGAACGGCCGCGACAATCGGGCAAAAAATAACGAACAAAACCATTAGTGGAAAATGAACGAATTAAAGAGTTATTTGCCCACGAAACACGCGAAAAGACGCTAAAATTTCAGAGACAAACATCCGGTGATTCCTTTTGCCTGGAGAGGAGGCGTTCGTATTCGAGTTTTGGGTAATGGCCGAAGTTCACGAGCAGACCTAATTTGCAACCCGTTGCGCTGAGATAATTCAGAAGTTGCGCGCGGTGTTCGTCCGTCAAGGCAGAGACAGCTTTGATTTCGAGAATGATTTTACCATAGCAAAGGAAGTCCGGCGTGAATGTTTGAATCAATGTGCGCCCGCGATACTGCAAGGTTTGCGGCAGCTTCGACAAAAACGGAATTCGTTGGAATTCAAATTCGATTTCCAAACACTCGTGGTACACTGGTTCGAGAAAGCCGCACCCCTTATCTTTATACACGGTAAAACACGCACCGACGATGCCATAGCTTTCATCTTTATATATCAGTCCTGCCTTCTCTTCTTTTCGTGTCATTTCGCGTGTTTCGTGGGCGAAAGTTTTCTGCTTTTGTATTATCGAAAAACGGCGAAATAGATGAGTGCGACGATTCCCAATCCAAACAGGAACAAATAAGCCTGCAAATTTCCCACTTGAACCAACCGTAAAAGCGCGCCGATTCCCCACGTGCCACCGCTGATCCCGTCCACCGCGCCGGCATCGATGATCCATCGATCAAAAAAGGCAGAGATGCGGGCGAGGAGTTCCTGCGTCCAGTTAATCAGCCAGCTATAGAACTCGTCGAAATAAAACTTGTGGCGCAAAACCTCGACGTCCAACGGCTCGCTCATTCGGTTCCGATAAACGGCAATTGCCAGTCCGCTTCCCACGATCAACGCGACAATCGCTAACACAGGAACAACAACTGCGGCCTCTTTCTCGACCGGAAGCACAAGGAAATTCCGCGCAAAGAACGCAAATCCGCCGAGCGTTGCCAGCAGCGCGAGCACGATTAAGGGGCCCGTCATCACCGGTGGTGATTCAGTGCTTTCACGCGCGCTGTCGCTGCGCGGTTTTCCGAAAAACACGATGACCAGCAAGCGCACAACGTAGAAGGCGGTCAGAAACGCCGTGAGCAAGCCCACCGCGAAGATGGGCATGTTGCGTTCGTAAGCGAGCGCGAGAATCGCGTCCTTGCTAAAAAATCCGCTGAAAGGCGGACATCCGATCAGTGCCAATGCGCCAACGAAAAACGTAAAAAAAGTAATGGGGAGTCTTCGTGAGAGACCACCCATTTTCCAGATATTTTGCTCGTGATGGAGCATCACAATGACAGAGCCGGCGGCAAGGAAGAGGAGCGCTTTGAAAAACGCGTGAGTGAAAAGGTGAAACATGGCCGCGTCGTTTGAAGCGAGACCCACTGCCATCACCATGTAACCGAGCTGCGAGAGGGTGGAGTATGCCAGGATGCGCTTGATGTCGTTCTGCTGGGTCGCGATTAAGGCAGCGAGCACAGCGGTGATTGTGCCGATCCACGCGATGACCAGAAGCGCGGTCTGCGAAGTCTGAATGACGAATGCAACCCGCACCAGCATGTAAACGCCGGCTGCGACCATCGTTGCGGCATGGATCAGCGCCGAGACTGGGGTGGGACCCTCCATCGCGTCCGGCAACCAAACGTGCAGCGGAAACTGGGCCGATTTGCCGACCGCGCCGCAGAAGAGCAATAGCGCTGTAGTTGTCAAAAAGACCGGATGACCCGCTAAGATCGACATCCGCGGAGCGATTTCGGCAAAAACAACT
>QHOD01000186.1 GCA_003218615.1 Verrucomicrobiota bacterium | reverse complement strand
GTTACAACGGAAGACGAGCGGTTTGTAACCTTTGTAACCCTTTTAACTTTTTTAACGCCTCAGAAGAGCGTCAGCGTGCCGTTGCTGTACGTTCCCACGCGCACCCAGCCGTAGCTACCACTTATCAGTCGGACCGCCCAGAAATCGAAGTCACCGTTGAGCCGGTCACCCGCTGAATCCAGCGCAGTCGATCCGGTGATGCCGACATAGGCGTTCGCTTCATTGACGAACGCCGCTTTGAAATTGACGAAAATCTTCATCCCTCCCGTGTCCTGCAATGCACGCTGCACCACAAAGAGCGCGTCGTAAGCAGATAATGCGAAAGCGTCCGGAGTGATTCCGGTACGCGCTTCGATTGCATCCGAAATGGGTTGCCACTCGCTTTGCAACGCGTCATCGAGTCCGAAGATTGGATTAGGATAGCCGGCATTTGCGGCAAAAGCCGCAGCCGTCGAGTCGGCCGGCAACACAGCAGAAAGTGCGACCCCGTCGCTCCCGTACCACACCGTTGCAGAAAGAGTAGCGTTGGCCTGCGAGCTTTGGAATACATCCACGACCTCGTCGAACGCCGCCAGATAGATCGCGGTTGTGGACGCATCGCTCGCAGCTGCAACCTGCGTGGCAACAGCCGCCGTCGCTGCGGAAAAATCAGTCGTAGTCGGTTCGTAACGGTAGCCGGGAGTAACCGCTCCCCCCAGACTCTGGAATGCCGACTGCACAGAATCATGCAGCCCATTGTTCCCGGCGTCATTTCGCCACAGTGGAACGATCGTCCGGATTCCATCGTGCCACATTAACGCGACGATCGGCTCCGCTTCGCGCATGTCGTTTGGACAGAAGCGAAAGATGTTATCTCCGGGGATCGCGAGCGAGGACGCGGTGCTGCCCTGGCTGATGACGAGCATATTATGGGCGTCTGCGTACGGCTTGATCATGGCCACCTCCGCGCTCGATTGCGGACCGATGACGATCTTAACGCCGCATTTATCGAGATCTTTGATCGCTGCGAGAGCGAGCGAGGGATCGAGCTGCGTATCGCGAACGAGCAAACGAAAGCGATATCCGCCGTGTTGAGTGCGTGCCGTTGCTTCGAGTTGTTTGGCTGCAATCTGAAGAGCTACAACCGTGTTTTGCCCGAGAGAAGACCATGATCCGGTGAGCGAAACGAGCACGCCGACGCCGAACTCTCGCTGCGAATGCAAGCGCGCGGATTGGCCCCCTGCTCCGCGATCAGCAAGAAAAAACGCCAGCGCACAGCAGGTCAAGGTCCGGAAGAAAAAGCGAAAGCTCATAAGCGCCCGAGCATCCAGACAACACCGAGCATGTCAAGAGGCAGAGCGCTACCTCAATGTGGGAGCGACCTTAGCGCCGCGATCGTGGTGGATCGGGGCACTAAGGTCCCTTGCACATTCGCCTCTTCACGAGATGCAATTCGATGTGACGAACCGATGTAACGATGTAACGATTTAACCGATTCCATGCAGCTCACAGGCGACTTCTTTCAGCAAACATCCAAGGTCCTCACCGTCTCCGAGCTGACCCGAAGCATCCGCGGGACGTTGGAAGCCAAATTCGCCGCCGTTTGGGTGCAGGGCGAAATCTCAAATTACAAACTGCATCCGTCGGGCCACCAATATTTCACGCTCAAAGATGCCCGGGCGCAGATCGCCTGCGTAATCTTTCGCAACACCATGCCGCCGCTGCGACAACCACTTTCCGATGGCGCACAAGTGCAAGTTTACGGACAGGTTTCGGTCTTCGAAGCTCGCGGGCAGTACCAGCTCAGCGTCCAGATTCTCCAGCCGCGCGGCCTTGGCCTGCTCCAGGCGAAGTTCGAAGCGCTCAAGCGCAAACTGGAAGGTGAAGGATTATTTGCGGCCGAACACAAACGCGCGCTGCCGAAATTCCCGCGGCGCATCGGCATCGTCACTTCCCCGAGCGGCGCGGCCATTCGCGATATTCTCAACGTCTTGAAACGGCGCGCGCCCTGGCTGCAAATCTTGATTAACCCGGTGCGGGTCCAGGGAACCGGAGCCGCGCAGGAAATCGCGGTCGCGATCCGCGAATTGGCGACGCCGAACGAAAATTGGAAACCCCTCGATCTTATCGTGATCGCGCGCGGTGGCGGGAGCATGGAAGACTTGTGGGAATTCAACGAAGAAATCGTCGCGCGCGCAATGGCTGCCGCGGAGATTCCAACCGTCAGCGCGGTAGGACACGAGATCGATTTCACGATCTCCGATTTTGTGGCGGACCTGCGCGCACCGACTCCGAGCGCGGCTGCGGAATTGATTGTGCCGGACATTGTCGATCTTCACCGTCGAATGGATGGATGCGCCCGCACGATTGGCCGTGAACTGATGAAACGAATCCGTGACGCCCAACAACAAATCGATCACGGACGCGAAACGTTGCGCCGGTGTCTCGCGCACAAGATCGACAATTACCGGCGCAGTCTCGTCCACATCGCTCGCGCGCTGCAATCTCGCAGTCCTGGACGCGAGCTGGTCATGCGGCGTAATCGCTTCATCGATTTGCGTCGGCGCTTCGTTGTGTCGCCTCCGCGCCTTATTGAAAATGCAAAACAACGTTTTGCGCGGATCGAGGGAATTCTGCGCGTGCTCGGCCCCGACGCGACGCTGCGCCGCGGCTACAGCATCACCACCAATGAAGGCGGAAAAATCATTCGCACAGTCGCGACCATCCGTCCGCGCATGAAAATTCGCACTCGCGTCAGCGACGGCGAGTTTGAATCTGAAGTGACCGCCCGCGAATGACGCGAATCGCTCTGCGCAAAGTGGGAGCGGCCTCAGTGCCGGTGCCGCGATTCTTCAGGACACTAAGGTCCCTCCCTCCCACATTAGACTTCCAACTTAAAGGCCACCGTCGCGAGGGGCGGCAGTTGAATGAGCAACGAATGTTCACGCGCCATCCAGGGAACATTTTCACTGGTGACACCGCCGTAATTTCCCACGTTGCTGCCGCCGTAGGTCTCGGCATCGGTATTGATGATCTCGCGATAGAAGCCGGCCTCGGGAACGCCCAAGCGATAATTGTAACGCACCATGGGTGTGGCGTTCACCACGAATACGACGATGTCGCCCTCGCGCGATTTGCGCACGAACGACACCACGCAGTTGTCGGCGTCGTGAAAATCGATCCACTCAAAGCCTGCATACGTGTCATCCTGTTGCCATAACGCGGGCTCGCTTTTGTAGATGTAGTTCAAATGCTGCACGAATCGGCGCAGCCCGTCATGGCGCGGCAACTGCAACAATTGCCAGTCGAGACTCGTGTCGTGGTTCCATTCGTTCCGCTGACCGAATTCGCCGCCCATGAAGAGCAGTTTTTTACCGGGATGCCCGTACATCCACGCCAGAAACATCCGGAGATTGGCGAACTTCTGCCATTCGTCGCCGGGCATCTTCGAAAGAAGCGAGCGTTTGCCATAAACGACCTCATCATGGCTGAGCACGAGGATGAAATTCTCCTGAAACGCATAGAGCAACGAGAAGGTGATGTTGCCGTGATGAAAGCGGCGATAAATCGGGTCGAGGCTCATGTACTCAAGGAAGTCGTGCATCCAGCCCATGTTCCATTTGAAACCGAACCCGAGCCCACCGAGATAAGTCGGGCGCGAGACCCCGGGCCAGGCGGTTGATTCCTCGGCGATGGTCATGATCCCCGGAAAACGCTCGTAACAAACTTCGTTGAAGCGTTTCAAAAAATAAATTGCGTCGAGATTTTCGCGGCCGCCGTAGATGTTCGGAATCCACTGCCCTGGCTGACGGGAATAATCGAGGTAAAGCATCGAAGCCACCGCATCGACGCGCAGCCCGTCAATGTGATATTGGTCGAGCCAGAAGAGCGCGTTGCCAATGAGGAAATTGCGCACTTCGTTGCGGCCAAAGTTAAAAATGAGCGTACCCCAATCCTGTTGTTCGCCCTGGCGCGGGTCCATGTGCTCGTAGAGATGGGTGCCGTCGAACTCAGCGAGGGCGTGCGCATCTTTCGGGAAATGCGCTGGCACCCAATCCATAATCACGCCAATGCCGGCTTGGTGGCACGCGTCGATGAAATGACGGAATTCATCGGGCGAGCCGAACCGGCTGGTGGGTGCGTAATAATTTGTGACCTGATAACCCCAGGAACCTTCGAACGGATGCTCGGCGATCGGCAGCAATTCAATATGCGTGTAACCCATCTCCAGCACGTACGGCAGCAACGTGTCGGACAATTCGAGATAGCTCAGCTGGCGGTTGTTCTCCTCTGGTTTGCGGAGCCACGAACCGAGATGCACCTCATAAATGCTGACCGGGCTCTTCGGCCAATCGCGTCTGCGCCGCGTTTCCATCCATTCGGCGTCGCTCCACTTGTAGCGGTCAAGATTGTAAATGAGCGAAGAAGTCGCTATGCCGTGCTGATTGAAGAAGGCGAACGGATCGCTCTTGAGCAAAAGCGCGCCGGTCTGGGTGCGGATTTCGAATTTGTAATGGGCGCCCTCCCCTACTCCTGGCAAAAATAATTCCCACACCCCGCTGCCGAGAAGTTTGCGCATCGGATTGACGCGGCCATCCCAGCCGTTGAAATCGCCGACCACGCTGACGCGCTGCGCGTTTGGAGCCCAGACTGCGAAATACACGCCCGCTGCATCGCCGATGGTGCGCAGGTGGGCACCAAACTTTTCGTAAATCTGCCAGTGCTGTCCTTCGGCGAAGAGATGCAAATCGATTTCGCCCATGATCGGGCCGTACTGATACGGATCGCGTACGAGGCGCTCCGATCCGTCCGAGGTCGTGATGCGGAGCTGGTAATCGAGGTCGCGCGTCGCGCCGGGCACAATCGCGCAAAAGAAACCGTCGCGATGAATTCCCTCGGCAGCGATCGTTTCTTTCGCCTCCCGGTTCAGGGCGATGTCGACCTTGCGGGCGTCGGGCCGGAAAACGCGGACCTCGAGATCGTCCCCCACCCGGTGCGGTCCCAAAATCCGGAACGGATCGGAATGCGTGCCGGCGAGAAACCTATTCAATTCGTCGGCCGGCAACCCCGCGATTTGGAAAGGTTTCATAAGCAACTTCAACCTAGGAGTTGCCTCGCGCTTTTCAACGAGTTGTGCAAGAACGCTCAGGGGAGGCTCTCAATCGCCTCGGCGCAAAACCTTCCTACCATTTGTGATGACGGCGGGGGCTGTCAAAATTATACTCGGCAGTAAATATGGCCGTTAAGACGGAAAAAGAATTGAGCGAAACGCAGCGCAGTCACTGGCTCAAGGCGGTGGCCGCGATCGAGTTGCGCAATTTCGGTTACGCCATCTCGCTCTTGCAGGCAATCCTCAGGCAGGAACCGCAGTTTCTCACGGGGCGTCAATTGTTGCGTCGCGCTGAGGTGACCAAAAGGAAATCGGCGAAGAAAAGTTTTTTCAATATCTCGATCGCG
>QHOD01000008.1 GCA_003218615.1 Verrucomicrobiota bacterium | reverse complement strand
ACCTTTTCCCAGTGCGCGGGAAAAAAGCGGATGAGATGATCTCGCACGACGGCGAGCGCTTCTTTCGTCTTCGGGTAACGCAGAAACCATTGCTCGCTAATCCGCGGTTCTATTGGCACATCGCTCCGCTCACTGAAACCGACATTGTTCTCGTATGATTCCTCTTTCGAAAGCAAGCCGTTTTCCCCCAATAACTTGGCTGCCTTTTTACGCGCTTCGAGTCGATCAAGACCGTCCAACCCTGGGACTGCCGGACAATTGATTTTTCCATTAGGATGCAAAACATCGACAACAGGCAGGTTATGGCGCTGGCCAATTTCGAAGTCGAGCGTGTCGTGCGCTGGCGTAACTTTCAAAACTCCCGTCCCGAACTCGGGATCGATAGCTTCGTCAGCGATGATGGGAAGTTTTTCGCGCGCGAGCGGGCGCCATGCGTGCTTGCCGATAAGATCGGCATAGCGCCTATCGCCGGGATGCGCCGCCACCGCCGTATCGGCCATGATCGTTTCCGGCCGCGTGGTGGCGACTTCAATGAAGCGGCCGGGCTCTTCCGCGATTTCATAGCGAACGTAGTAAAGGCTTCCCTTTTGCGGCTTGGAAATGACCTCTTCGTCGGACAGCGCAGTTTGCGCCGCTGGGTCCCAGTTGATCATGCGACGGCCGCGATAGATCAAACCCTTGCGGTAAAGATCGACAAAAACCTTTTGGACAGCCTGAACGTAATGGTCATCGAGCGTGTAGCGTTGGCGCGACCAATCGCACGAGCAGCCAAGGCGCTTCAATTGTTCGATGATGATGCCACCATGCTTGTTCTGCCATTTCAGGACGCGGCGCAGGAATTCATCGCGGCCTAAATCGTGTCGCGTCATGCCTTCATTTTTTCGTAGCCATTTTTCGACCGCGGTTTGAGTTGCGATTCCGGCGTGATCCATGCCCGGAAGCCAGAGCACTTCTTTTCCCAGCATGCGCGCGCGACGAGCAAGAATGTCCTGGATCGTGTTGTTCAGCACATGGCCAAGGGTGAGTACGCCAGTGATATTGGGCGGCGGCATCACGATCGAGAACGGCGGCTTGGATGAATTTGCATCCGCCCTGAAATCGTCGTTGCCGATCCAATGGGCATACCACTTTGGCTCGACCGACTTTGGATCGTAAGTCTTGGAAAGCTCAGCCATCGCGATAAATTAGACGCAAGACTCCGGTCCGCCAATCGGACGGACTCGTCCAGTGGCGAGCTTGCGAACCGTAACAAACGCAGCTTGGAAGCTTGCGCTACTCTAATCGCTCCATCACCTTCCCGCTAATGAGTGATCCACGTCCGATTGGTGTTTTTGATTCCGGAATCGGTGGACTAACCGTAGTGAAGGCGTTGCGGGAACTTTTGCCTAACGAGAAAATATTCTATCTCGGTGACACGGCGCGTATTCCGTACGGCAGCAGAAGTCCAATTACTGTTGAACGTTATAGCATGGAGATGGCGGATATGCTCACCCAGGAAAGCGCCAAGATCATTGTCGTCGCCTGCAATACCGCGTCTTCTGTCGCGCTACCGAAATTGAAAGAGAATCTCTTGGTGCCGGTGATCGGTGTGATCGAGCCCGGCGCGCGAGCAGCCATCGCCGCCACGCGCAATGGTCACGTCGGAGTGATCGGTACGCGCGCAACCATTAAAAGTGGCGCGTATGAACAGGAATTGCGGCGGCTAAGTCCAGACGTTCGCATTTCAGTGCGCCCCTGCCCATTACTTGTTCCTCTGATTGAGGAAGGTTGGCTGGATGATGAGCTGACGGATCGCGTCATCGCACGCTATCTCGGACCGCTTGTGCGCGAAGGAATCGACACGCTTGTACTGGGCTGTACTCATTACCCATTACTGGTCCACGCCATTTCTCGTGCGCTTCCCAAAACGGTGAGTCTCGTGGATTCGGCCCGTAACTGTGCAACCGCCGTGCGGGAACTCCTGGTTCAAGAACAATTGAGCGCGCCGCTCGCGAATTCAGCCGGGTTGGAAATCGCCTTAACCGATGCCCCGGACACGTTTCTTGGCGTTGCGCGTCGAGCGCTCCAGTTGGACATCGGAGACGTGCAACTGCGCGAGGTTTTGCACGCAGTGAGATAGCGCGAGCCCTCCCGACCCGCCACGGCGGGCGAGACGCATGCGTTACCCTCAAGCAATTCGCGAATTCAAAATGTCCGGCAAATCTTTAATCGCGAGGCGCTCCTGTTTCATCGAGTCGCGATCGCGCAGCGTGACAGTTTCCCGCAGCGCCGCATCTTTGTCGCCGAGCGTCTCGAAGTCGACCGTAATACCAAATGGCGTGCCAATTTCGTCCTGACGACGATAACGCCGCCCGATTGCTCCGCTCTCGTCATAGAAAACGTTCATGTGCGGCCGCAGAAGATCGACAATCTCTTTCGCCTTTGCGACCAATGGCTCCTTGTTTTTTAAGAGCGGAAAGACCGCGCACTTGATCGGCGCCATGCGCGGATGAAAACGCAGGACGATACGCGTTTCCATTTTACCTTTTTCATCCGGCGCTTCATCCTCGGAGTATGCCTCGCAGATCAGCGCGAGCACGGTGCGATCGACCCCAGCGCTCGGCTCGACTACGTGTGGGATGAATTTCTGTTTCGTCTCTTCATCGAAATATTCGAGCGACTTGCCGCTTGCCTTCTGATGCTGCGATAAATCGTAATCGGTGCGATAAGCGACGCCTTCGAGCTCTTGGCGTCCAAAGGGGAAATCGTATTCAATGTCGTAAGTGCCTTTGGAGTAAAACGCGCGCTCCGCATCCGGCACGGTTAGGACGTGGAGTTTGGAATGCGGGATGCCGATGTTCTCGTAGAATTCCAGGCGCTCTTCCTTCCAATATTCGAGCAATTCCATCCCCTGCTCCGCCCGGCAAAAGTATTCCAGTTCCATCTGCTCGAACTCGCGCGAACGAAACGTGAAATTGCGCGGGTTAATTTCGTTGCGAAATGCCTTCCCGATTTGCGCGATGCCGAACGGCAATTTCTTGCGCGAGACTTCCAGCACGTTTTTGAATTGGACAAAGATCGACTGTGCCGTTTCTGGGCGCAGATAAGTAATCGACGATTCGTCTTCAGTCGCGCCGACGTAGGTTTTGAACATCAGTTGGAACGGCCGCGGTGGAGTTAAATCTTTGCCTCCACAATTTGGACATTGCTGCACGCCATTTTTCTCGATCACCTGGTCCGCGCGCAAACGCACTTTGCAAGATCGACAATCGATCATCGGATCGCTGAACGTGTCTTCGTGACCGCTCGCTTTCCAGACGGCGCGGTTCATCAGAATCGACCCGTCCATCCCAACGACGTCGTCGCGCTCGTGCACCATGACGCGCCACCAATAATTCTTTAGATTGCGCTTCAACTCGACGCCGAGCGGGCCGTAGTCCCACAGTCCGTTCAGGCCGCCATAAATTTCGCTAGATTGGAAAATGAAACCCCGCCGCTTGCACAAGCTGACAATTTTTTCCATGCGCTGCGCGTCTGCCTTGGAATTCATAAATCGCTTTATTGAGCCACAGATTTACACAGATTGCACCGATTCAATGCAGAGAATTCTGTAGTGGCGGCTGTGTCAGCCGCATTTCCTAAGCTTCGCAGGCGACACGCCTGCCTCGACAACATCCGCCTTATCCGCGCTTACGTCTGCGGCTCGATCGTGACTTCGGTCTTCACCGAGCTCGCGATGAAGCATTGCTCGTGCGCGGCGTGATTCATCTCCTTGAGTTCGTCCGCAGTCGGCTGCTTGTCGCCGGAGAACTTCGTTTTTTGCCGGAGAACAACGCGCGTAATCGCTAATTTGCCTTCCGCGTTTTTCTCAAGATAACCAACGGCCTCGTCGACATATTCATCGAGCACGAACTTTTTTTTGCAGGCGATGGCCAGGAATGTGAGCATGTGACAGCTCGAAAGCGACGCCACAAACGCCTCCTCCGGGTCGACAAGTTTTGGATTGCCCAGATAAGCGGGAGCAGCCGATGCTTGCATTTCGTGACCGCCATGAAATTTCCAGGTGTGATCGCGCGGATATTTTTGATATTCGAACGGCGTGTCACCGCGTTCCCAGGTGAGAGTGATTTTGTGTTCAGACATTCTTTTAAATAGAATGGGCGGACGTATCGAGCAAGCGCTACGGTTGCGATACCTTGCGCGCGCTCTATTTTGTCGGCCTCTGAAAACTCGCGCGATTAGCTCAGTGGTAGAGCGCTTGCTTCACACGCAAGAAGTCGCAGGTTCGAACCCTGCATCGCGCACCACTCGTTTGCGACAAGTAGCTTGAAGTGAACCCAGCCTTCTTTGCCGTCTGCCCGCGCGGCACTCTCGGTTTTCTTTTGCTGTTTTGTGGTATAATTAGGTGCGTCCCCAAAAAAGACGTAAGGCTCCCGTGAGTAACGCTTGTTGGTGGCGACAATTAAGTCGAGGGCTTCTGCGAATCCTATTTTTGCATGTGAATGTGATCTCTCCAGGAAAAGCGACAGCTCTGATAAACAGCAACCGCGGGCGGCGCAACTGGAGTAAATGCAAGAGCGCTGCCGCCACGCTCTTTATTCTCCTCTTTACGCCTGTGCTCGCGCATGCGCAATCCATCGGTGCGTCGGCAAAAACGTGGATAGAAATCAAAGCGGCCCATAAGGCAGCGGAGGCGCTCGCGAATCCTAACGTAACGGCAAAAGAGCGTCTCCGTGTAGAGCAAATCTACTACCAACTCGTCCGGGACAATTCGCGGTCTGTCCCAGCGCAAAACGCCCTTGCCGCATTTCTCTCGAAAAACGGGAAGGTGGAAGCAGCCGTCGAACATTGGCGGATAGCGCAACTGCTCGAGCCGGAGAATGGGGAAGCGGCCAACTCGTTGGGCGGCGCGTACCTCAGGATGGGCCGCGTCCGCGAAGCGGCGGACCAGTTTCTTTTGGCGGTTCGCTCCGAAAGTGACAATCCCGATTATCATTTCGACCTCGGGAACGTCGAATTCGTCCTCCGCCGTGATCTGACGGCGGCTTGGAAGATCGATTCTGCGGAATTGTTGCAACGCGCCCTGTTCCAATTTCGCGAAGCCAGTCGGCTCGCTCCGACCGATCTGGAATATGCCCGAGCTTACGCGGAAACATTTTATGGAATGCCGAACCCCGATTGGGAAGAGGCGCAAATCGCCTGGCAGCATTATCTCGAGCTCTCCACGAACCGGAACTTCGCCTACTTGCACCTCGCGCGGGTCAGCCTGAAGCGGCACAAGAAAGCTGAAGCGTTGTCTTTCCTCGATAAAATTTCAGACTCCTCGTATTCGGAGGTAAAAGAAAAGCTGCGGAACCAAGCCCAAGCACCCTAGGCGCTGGCGAAGCAAGAGAAACAGCAGGATTTGCTTCCGTTAGCCATCATCTTCGACTACAACGGCGAACCGTCAGTACAGCGCAGCCTTCCCCACGCCTTGCAACCCCTCCTTTAAAAGCTCGGCCCCCTCTCATCATCCCTTCTCCGCATTTTCTCTCGCAGAAGCGCGAGCCAGTTCCAGCAACGCCCGCTGAATGCCGCCACGCAGCCACTGGCAGGTACGCATCAATTCGATGAGCATCGCATCCGACCGAATTTTTTGTGCGTCTATTTGTGAGTCTGCTACTGTAAGTGTTTTATGTTGAAGCGCCGTCTTACAGGTTCGAACCGAGCATCGCGCACCATTCTTTTCATTCTGCATCGCGCAGTGTAACTTCCAAAAATTTCTATGGCCCTTGTTCAGCAAGTTCTCGAAATCGTCAAGAAACGTAACCCCAACGAGCCTGAATTCATTCAGGCGGTAACGGAAGTCCTCGACTCGATCCGACCGGTGGTTGAGCGCAATAAGAAGTATCGCGATGGCAAGATTCTCGAGCGCCTTGTTGAACCGGAACGCATGATCCAGTTCCGTGTCCCATGGATCGACGACAAAGGCCAGATCGAGGTGAACCGTGGTTTTCGCGTCCAGATGAACAGCGCGCTTGGACCTTACAAGGGCGGATTGCGTTTTCATCCCACCGTTTGTGCCAGCATCATCAAGTTCCTCGCCTTCGAACAGGTTTTTAAGAACTCGCTCACGGGATTGCCGATGGGCGGGGGAAAGGGCGGCGCGGACTTCGATCCAAAAGGGAAATCCGACACCGAGGTCATGCGATTTTGCCAATCGTTTATGACGGAGCTGTTCCGCCACGTTGGCCCCCACACGGATGTGCCTGCGGGCGATATCGGCGTAGGCGGTCGCGAGATCGGCTATCTCTTCGGCCAATACAAACGGCTCGCGAATGAGTTTACAGGAGTGTTAACCGGCAAAAGGCTCAACTGGGGCGGCTCGCTCATGCGACCGGAAGCGACCGGTTACGGCGCAGTTTATTTCGCGCAGGAAATGCTTAAGACGCGCGACGAAACCATCGATGGCAAAATTTGCACGGTTTCAGGAGCCGGGAACGCCGCGCAATTCACGGTGGAAAAATTAATCGAGTGCGGCGCTAAGCCGATCACCATGTCCGATTCCAGCGGACTGATTTACGACAAGAACGGCATCACCGAAGAGAAACTGGCCTGGATTAAAAGTATCAAGAACGTGCGGCGCGGGCGCATCGGCGAGTACGCCAAAAAATTTCGTGCAAAATATGTGCCAGGCCAGCGCCCCTGGAGCATCAAATGCGATTGCGCGTTTCCGTGCGCCACACAAAACGAGATCACCGGCGAGGACGCCAGGAAGTTGGTCGAGAACGGTTGCTATCTGGTTTCCGAGGCAGCCAATATGCCGACTGTCCCGGCGGGTGTCGATCTTTTCCTCGAGAGAAAAATCCTTTTCGGTCCGGGCAAAGCGGCGAATGCCGGTGGTGTAGCCACTTCCGGATTGGAGATGAGCCAAAACTCGATGCGTTTGCCATGGCCGCGCGAAGAAGTCGATTCGCGCTTGCGTCATATCATGTCCACGATTTTCAAAAACGCATGGGAAACCGCCGACGAATACGGCCACCCGGGTAATCTTGTCGTTGGCGCGAACATTGCTGGGTTCGTGAAAGTCGCGGATGCCATGCTCGACCAAGGGGTCGTGTAACCGTTTAGACAGCGCTCTCGAACCGCTCTCAAAGTTCTTGAACTCAGGCACGTAAAAGCTCTATCTAATCCGAATATGGTTATGGAATATTATGAAAACAAACATCGTTGATCACACGAAGACCGTCTTTGCCAGGAATGAATCGAAAACGAAACTTAAGTGGACGGCGCTTCTGTTCTTTCTTGTTTTTGTCGCGCTCAGTGCAGGCGGATGTGAAGGAACTTATACTGCTTATCCAGGATACGGACCATATTACGGAGGTTATGGCCCGTATGGCCCGGGCTACGGTCCAGGATATGCCGCTTACCCGGGCTCCGTTACGGTCGAGGTTGGCGACCGGCCGTATTACAATCGCGGTGCTGGTTATTACGTGGGCCGGACGTATTACGTTTGGAGACCGGGACATTGGGGATGGCGTCATGGTCAAAAAGTCTGGATCCACGGACACTACGTTTTGAGATAAGCGAACTGCGGGCTGCTGGTTCTCTTGTATCAGCGCGGGCGTTTCGCAATAGTCGTTCCTTAAGCGATAGAGCGAGTCAGCGCCAAACGCGCAAAGCAGAAACGCAAAGCAGTTGCGGGAGAATTCAGTTCCGTAGTGCACGCTTCTGCGAGAATTCATCGGCGTTGCAGCCTCGATGATCATTTTTCACGATCCGCGTTGTCTGGAGTATTCCACCGCCGGGCATCCAGAACGACCGGAGCGCATCGCCCGCACCGCGCCATTGCTGAAAGATCGACGTCCTGATTGGGAATGGCGAGAGCCAGGCGCCGCGCCCGAATCGGCATTGCTACGGGCGCATTCGACCGATCATCTTCGCGCGATAAAACTAGCCGCTCACGATTTCGACGCGGATACGCCGGCATATTCCAACATCTATGAACACGCGCTGCGGTCTGCGGGAGCCGCGATCGATGCAGCGCGGGCCGCATCCGGTGACGAACGCGCCTTCAGTCTGATGCGACCGCCGGGCCATCACGCGACGAGCAATCGTGCAATGGGATTTTGCTATTTAAGCAATATTGCCATCGCAGCGCTTGACGCGTTGGCAAATCGCGCTGAACGCGTCGCGATTTGGGATTTCGACGCGCACCATGGCAACGGCACGGAAGCAATTGTCGCCTACAACCCACGGATCGCGTTCTCGTCGATCCATCAATTCCCAGCATATCCGGGAACTGGCGCAAAATCTTTTGCGAACATCGCCAATTATCCCGTTGCGCCGCGTACTCCGCGCGCTCAACATGTCGATGTTGCTGAACGCGCTCTGCAAAATCTTTTAAAGTTTAATCCCGACCTGCTTCTCGTTTCCGCGGGATTCGACGCTTACTCGGACGATCCGCTCGTACAGATGACGCTCGAGCAGGACGATTTCGCGAAATTCGGCAACTGGCTCCGCAAGCTCGACATCCCGACCGCGGCAGTTCTCGAAGGCGGTTACAGCAACGAGTTGCCGGAATTAATCGACACTTTTTTGAGCGCATGGAATGGATAAGCTTTGCAAGCCGTGCAGCAGCTCATTCTCTTTTCGAGCTAACCATTTCGATCAGCTGTGCTGCTGCATGTTCAATGTCATGATGTCTGTATTCAGCGGCCCTGCTCTTTGCGGCGAGTAGACCGCAGCGATGGACGTTTTTAAAATCGCCGTAAGGAAACTTGTATCTGCGCTTTGTCTTCGCAGAAACTTGTATCTGCGCTTTGTCTTCGCAGAGAATCGCTCGTCAATCCCGAGATGCCATTTGGCATATTCACCGAATCCATGCAGACGGATAAAATCATTCTCTTCATCTGGTGAACGCCGATGTTCGGTCCACGCGCCTTTACCGTCCGCAACGAAATGTTCTTCTTTGATGAGTTGCGCGGCGAATGCGAAGGCGGTTTCGTTCAACGTAAGGCTCTTACGCGGTTGAGCGAGAACGGCGTCGATCGCACAGAGAAGAACTACGAGAACGATAGAGTAGGCAAACGCATGTTTTGAGATGACCGCTTTCATCACGTCAGGCCGAAACGTTGGCCTCAGATCCGGAAGTGCAAACATTATCCGCTCTGGCAGGCCGCAGCACAGTCGGCGACAAAAAGGACTCGCCGTGGCGACGGATCGCCTTCATCTCTAGCGATTTCTTGGCAGTTGGTGAATAGTTCGCAACAAATCGGGCCGTAGCACAGCTTGGTAGTGCGCTTGAATGGGGTTCAAGAGGTCGCGGGTTCAAATCCCGCCGGCCCGATAGTTAAGTTCATGCCCTCGGCGGTCGGAGACCGTCGCTACAGATTTATGCTCAGTGCTGGAATTGTCGGGTTGCCGAACGTCGGCAAGTCGACGCTTTTTAATGCCGTCACGCGCACTCACAAGGCGCCGGCGGAGAATTATCCGTTCTGCACGATCGATCCGAATGTCGGTGTGGTGACCGTGCCTGATCCACGCCTGGCAAAACTCGCTGAGATGTCGCATTCGCAAAAAATTGTTCCGACCGCGATCGAATTCGTTGACATCGCTGGTCTCGTGAAAGGCGCGAGCACGGGTGAAGGTCTCGGCAATCAATTTCTCAGCCACATTCGCGAAGTCGATGCGATCGTGCAGGTTGTTCGCTGTTTTGAAAGCAGTGACATTCATCACGTTAGCGGGACGATCGATCCAGTTCGAGACATCGAGGTGATCAACACTGAGCTGGTGCTCGCCGATCTGGTGGCGCTGCAAAAGCGCAAGGATCGTTTGCAAAAGGAGGTCCGTGCCGGATCGAAAACCGCAAAAATCGAAGACGCGATCATCGAAAAGCTTTTGCCGCATCTCGATGCGGGCAAACCCGCCATCACAGCTCAATTAACCCCGGAAGAGAAAGCAATCGCACGCGGATTTTTTCTTCTTACATCGAAGCCAACAATTTTCGCATGTAATGTGGCCGAATCGGATCTCGCAGTGATTGCTGTAGCCGGGGTCGATGACCCCGGAACGAGGGTGCCAACTCCATCAGCGTCGGGATCAACGATCCCGGCTACAAAGGCGGTTCAACAGGTCGATCTTGTCGAAGATTATGCGCGGCATCATTTTGCGACTGAGGCAGTGGTAATCAGCGCCCAGATTGAAAGCGAACTTGTCGATCTTAGCGAAAAGGAGGCGGTCGAGTATTTACGAGGCGTGGGCGTAAAAGACAGCGGCGCCCACGCGCTCATTCGCGCTGTTTATCATCTGCTGGGTTTACGCACGTTCCTGACGACGGGCGAAAAAGAAACGCGCGCCTGGACGATTCATGCCGGTGAAAAAGCGCCCGCCGCTGCCGGTGCAATCCATTCCGATTTTGAGCGCGGCTTCATCGCCGCGGAAACAATTCACTATGACGACCTCATGGCCTGCGGCTCCTTTGCGAAAGCGCGCGAGGCGGGCAAGCTGCGGATGGAAGGAAAAGATTACGAGGTGCGCGATGGCGACGTGATTTTCTTTCGCTTCAACGTGTGAGCGCGCACTAATGTGAGATCGGCCTAGGGCTGCGATCGTCGGGACACTGAGAGCCCTCCCACATTACGCGGCGTCGTACAAGATACGCCCGCAGTTTTCGCAGCTCACAATTTCTTTTCCTGCTTTCACGCGATGCGCGGTTTGCGTGGTCACTTTCATGTGACAACCGGTGCAAACTTCATGTTCGAGCGCGACCACGGCAGCATCGCCTTTGCTGTTGAAAAGACGCTCGAAACGGCCGAGCACATCTTCGTCAATCTTCCCAGCCAGCTCGCTGCGTTCCTTCGTCAATTCTTCCAGCCTCGCCTGCAAAACCTTTGATTTCTCATCGAGATCGGTGATTTGCCGGCCGATCGATTCCTTTACCGTCGCCGCTTTTTTTTCTTCGGCAGCAAGGTCGCCTTTCACTTTGTCGGCTTCCACCATCAATTCGAGTTCTTCGTCCTCGATTTTGCGGATTTCATTTTCATAGCGTTCGATCTCATGCCCGATCGCCTGAAATTCGTCGTTCTTGCGCGTTTGATACTGCTGGGTCTTGAGCCGGGTTATGCTCTCGGTGCGAGTGCCGGCATCGAGCTCTAATTTCTTGCGATCAATCTCGGTCTGACGAGCTTTTTGTTTGAGTGCTTCCACGCCGGCCGCGCTCGTCGCCAATTGCGACTCAAGATTTTTGCGCTGCAGCGGCACAGTCCCAATTTCCGTCTGGATTTGTCTGATCTTTTGTTGTCGATCTTGAAGAACGAGGAGCTGTTCCAATTCCGGATGCACGCGGGCTCAAGGTATTGATTCGGGGAAGCGCCGTCAATCGCCGCGCAGGAGTATTGCCTGCTTTCTTAACGAGCGGCCGTCTGCTCCATCTCATCAAAGGCTTTCAGCACTTGTTCGGGTCGCGCCCGGACAGCGATATTTTCCGTGAGATTTACCCAGCGAATTCTCCTTGTGGAATCAATGAGAAACTCCGCGGGGTAAAATTCCAGCCGCTGCGAAGAGTAAAAGATTTACCCATGGAAAATCCCGCGTCACGGGAAATTGGACGAAGAATTCGTAACTGAACAATCCGCCGACGGCGACAACGAACCCAACCCAGAGCGGCCAGTTCCAATTCCGTTTCACGTCGATCTTGCAATCGCCATTCGCAAAATCCAGCGATACAGAACGAAAGCGATAGCGGCAAAAGCTGCTCCGCCGATGATAATTCCGGCGGTTTCAAATCCCGGACCAACCAACGCCAGCGGTGCGGCTACGCCCGAGAACGCGACGATTGCAGAGATCACGACGAGGATCACGCTCTCGCCGACGATCAAGCCCGACGCGAGCAGCACGCCCAGCTGTTTAGTCGCTTCCGGCTTTGGAGTGCGATTCGCCCGCTGATCGAAGAGCCAGCCAACGATTGCACCCACGACAATCATCAATGTGCTCTGCGTCGGCAGATAAATTCCGAGACCCACGGCCAGCGGTGGAACGCGCATGTGTCGCGTCGTGCGTGCAAGGATTTCGTCCAGCAGAATAATGCAGATGCCGATCAAACCGCCCGTGCGGATCAGACTCCAATCGATTTCACCAGTAATCACGCCTTGACCCAGCGACGAGATCAGGCCTGCTTGAGGCGCCGGCAGCGGATGCGGACGCAGTTCCGCGCCCGGCGCGCCGACGAAGCTGTAAGCATGATTCACTAGATTGAGCACCGGCGGAATCACGATCGCACCGGCGACAACGCCGATTACCAAAGCCACTTGTTGCTTCCACGGTGTCGCGTCGACCAATTGGCCGGTCTTGAGGTCCTGAAGGTTGTTGTTGGCGATTGCGGCAACGGAGAAAATCACCGCGGTCGTGAAAAGGGCAAACGCCATGAGCGACTTGCCAGCATCCGGCGATACGTACGGTTTTACGCCGATCACGAGCAGCAACGCCGCGCCAATCACTACCAAAATTCCAATGCCAGAGAGCGGGCTGTTGGACGAACCAATCAGGCCCGCCATATAGCCAGTTACCGCCGAGACGAAGAAGCTCATCAACACGATGTAGGCCACGCCGCCAATTGTCAGTGTCGCGACATGCGCACCGAGTCCGCTCGTATTCCCTAAATACGCGAGGAGCCACGCGATCGGCAACATGCAAATTAACGTGACAAGACCGACAATGCCGATCGGAATGTCGCGCTCGGTGATCGGCAGCGTATCGGCTTTGCCCGCTTTGCGCGCGCGCGAAGCAGCCATCGCGCTGGCGAGCCCCCGCGCAACCGGCTTGACCAATTTGAGCAGTGTCCAGATAGCGGAGACACCGATCGCGCCTGCGCCCACGAAACGGACCTTCGTGCTCCAAGTTTTTTGCGCGAGTGCCGCGGCAGCCGTCGTGATGTCGCCAGCAATTGCGGAATAATGCGGCACGCCCCAGCCCCAGCCAATTACCGCGCCGATCAGCATTGCCAAACCAACCGAGAGACCAACCAGGTGCCCGATCGCGAGCAGCAAGAACGACAACGAGAAATCATAACCGCTCACGGCGCCCTTGCGTCCGATTCGAAAGGTCTGCGCAACGTCAGAGGCAAAGACTTGCGTGGCCACGACGACCGCAAAGACGGCTGAAACGATCGATCCCCACACCACCGCAAGCAGACCGGCGCGCCCGCGTTCGACATCGGAAGCGTCCTTGGCATCGCCGCCACTGCCGACCTTCAGTACTTCGGCGCACGCGACGCCTTCCGGATACGGCAAATCGGAAGTCGTAACCAACGCGCGGCGCAGCGGAATTGAATACATCACGCCTAGAATCCCGCCGAGCGCGCAGATCGCGAATGAGATCCAAAACGGAAACTCTGTCCACCAACCGATCATGATCAAACCCGGCAGCACGAAAATGATCGACGACAGCGTCCCCGCGGCCGAGGCGACCGTCTGCACGATGTTGTTTTCCTGAACCGTCGCGTCACGGAAGCCTCGCAGCAGCGCCATCGAAATCACGGCCGCCGGAATCGATGTCGAAAAAGTGAGCCCGGCCTTGAGGCCGCAGTACACATTGGCCGCGGTCAATACCAACGTGATGACGATGCCTATGATGATACCGCGGACAGTGAGTTCCTTGCGCATATTCGCTCGATCTACGCCGACCGACGCGAGCGGAGAATAGTGCGGGATCGCCAGACGGGTCAAGACGGCGTCACGGGGACCGCAGCGCACCGCATTTAATACGCTTCAACAGGCGAGCGTTTACCGTCTTCCACGCTGCGTTGCGCGGCACGTTCTTCGCCAAGAGTCGCCACGCGCAATTCCCAGATCTCATTGTCGATCTTGCGAAACGCCGCTTCAGAAAATGCAGCAGGCGTCGACATCTTCTTCTTGAATCGCGCGACGCTTCCGAGCGCGCGATCAATCTGATCCTTCGGCAAAGTCCCCAGAATTCGATGCACGTTCTCGATTTCGGGAATGCGATGGCAAATCATGGCCAGATCGTTTCCGGCGGCGATGGCGAGGCGAATCGTTTCCTCCAGTCCGTACCCGTTCAGGATCGCGCCCATATCGAGGTCGTCCGTCATGATCAAACCTTCGAAGCCGAGCTCTTCGCGCAGTAGCTTAGTGATGATCCGACGCGACAAGCTGGCGGGTGTTTTTTCCGCTTCAAAACATGGATACCAACCGTGGCAAATCATCATGCTGTCGATTTTGTCGACGAACTGCCGGAACACTGCGAGCTCGTTCTCATTCAATTGCTCACGGGTCCGATCGATCCGTGGCAATTCGTAGTGGGCATCGCTCTTCGCGGCCGAATATCCGGGGAAATGTTTGCCGCAGCTTGCGATCCCCTGCTTTCGCATCGAGTCATTGAACGCGCCGGCGTTGCGAACGACTTGCTCAACCGTTTTTCCGTAGCACCGACCCCGTAGAGAATTGTCCGCGTTGTCATCGAAAGAAATATCGAGCACCGGGCAGAGGTCGAGGTTAAAACCGAATACCCGTAGTAATCTTCCAGTGATGTCACCGTGTCGCCGAATAAGATCGACATCGTCCTTGTCGCGCAACTGCTGCGCATTGGGTGGCTCGTTCCCAATCAGACGCAATCGCGAGACCCGCCCGCCTTCCTGGTCGATCGTGATAATCGGCTCGATTTCACTCAGACCACGCAAATCATCGATCAGCTTGCGCAGTTGCGCCGGGCTCTTGATGTTGCGCCCGAACAAGATGAAACCACCAGGTTGTATGCGCCGAAACAATTTCACGGTTTTCGAGTCGAGTTCTTTACCAGGAACGCCCGTGAGGATGAGCTGACCGAGTGAATCAGTGTTCATCAAAGTCTCAACGCCAATGGCAATAACGTTCGCGGACGACCCGGCGGGCCGCCCCTAGCAAGGTCAGTTGACCGAGTGAATTACTTTTCATACGTTGCGGAAACTTAGATGTCGATCTTGCCGGGAGAAAATAAAAAACGGTTATTCCTCGCGATATTTTTCTGATGAAGATCGCGGTCTACGGCGGGACATTCGACCCGATTCATTACGGGCACCTGATCCTTGCACGCGAAGCGCTTGAGACGCTCGGATTGGAGAAGGTCATTTTTGTTCCAGCAGCAGTTTCGCCGCTCAAAGGTTCGCCGATCGCCAGTGCCGAGACGCGATTGTCGATGTTGCAAGCTGCAATCGAGCGGGAAACGGGATTCGTACTTGATGATTGCGAACTGAATCGCACGGCTCCTTCTTATGCAATTGACACCGTCGAAGAAATTCGAAGGCGCGAAACTGGCTCCGAGATTTACTATCTCATCGGTGAAGACAACGTACCGACACTCTCGAAGTGGCATCGCTTCGGAGAACTGGAAAAGCTGGTCCGTTTTATTGTTCTTGATCGCACCGGGCGCGGACGAAGTGACCATTATCCGACTGTGCATCGCCGGATCGACATCTCTGCCACGGAGATCAGAAAGAGAGTTGCCTCTGGCGAGTCAATTCGCTATCTCCTGCCAAGAGCTGTCGAAGAAATTATTCGACGCGAAAAACTTTACCGGGAGCAATTGAAATAACGGCGGAACAGTTAGCGAAAGCTTGCGCGGAGTTCGCCTCGAACAAAAAGGCGGAAGACATCGTCGTGTTGGATCTGCGCACGATCTCGACGTTCACGGATTTCTTCGTAATCTGCTCCGCCACCTCTCAGCCCCAGCTTAAAGCGATCGCAAACGAAATTGAAACCCGATTGCGAGAGGACCACGCGATTCGACCCGTGGCGATTGACGGGTTCCCAGCCAGCCAATGGATCGTTCTCGATTACCT
>QHOD01000185.1 GCA_003218615.1 Verrucomicrobiota bacterium | reverse complement strand
GACTCTCTCGAACAAAGGCGTCGGACCGGCCATCATTAAGCATGTCATAGTGAAGGTGGATGATCAGCCGGTGAAGAATTGGTACGAGGTTCTCGACAAATTGCTTGGACCTGGAGAACATCACTATTCCGAGAGCGACATGAACAGCCGTGTCTTATCGGCTGGCGAAACGATGACCATAATCACTCCGGAAGACGCCGAGAACAAGCCGATCAACTTTGACAGATCAAACCCGGTCTGGGTGAAATTAAACAAGGAGCGCCTACGCGTCTCGATTGAGATCTGCTACAGCTCCACCCTCGGCGAATGCTGGACCTTGCGCAGCGGCGGCCCGACGTCCGCCAGCACCACGACCGAGACCCGTCGTTGCCCGAGCCCTTCGGCAATTAGTTTCCAGCAGTAGCCAGGCGAAAATTCGGCGATCACAATCGCGAGCCTCCTTCGCGAAGGCTACGGCACGGCACGGAAAACAGAGATCGGAAGTCTGAGGACAGCGATCACAATTCAGCCATATTTCGGAAACAAGGAGAGCACATCATGAAAGAATTTGAAGGAAAGATCGCACTCGTAACCGGTGGAGGTTCAGGAATTGGTCGCGCGACGGCGCTGGCGTTTGCTCGCGAGGGCGCGCAAGTCGTCATCGGCAATCGCAATCTTCAGCGCGGCGAGGAAACAGTTTCGATGATCCGTAAAGCGGGCGGGACGGCCAGCTTCCAACGGACCGATGTGCTGGTCGCGGCCGAGATCGAGGCGCTGGTCGATCATGCGGTGACCACATATGGTCGGCTGGATGTGGCCTTCAACAACGCTGGCATCGAAGGCGATTCGGGGCCGTTTCTTGTTGAGCAAACTGAAGCCAACTACGACGCGGTGATGGACGTCAACGTCAAAGGCGTGTGGCTTTCCATGAAGTACGAGATCCCTCGGATGCTAAAGCAAGGCGGCGGCGCCATTGTGAACTGCTCGTCGGTCGCAGGATTGGTCGGGTTCCCGGGATTTGCGATTTACATTGCGTCGAAACACGCCGTCATCGGGCTCACGAAAACCGCTGCGTTGGAATATTCCGCGCAGGGGATCCGCATCAACGCGGTCAACCCGGCGGTGATCGATACGGAGATGGTGGACCGGTGGGCCGCGAGCATGAATATGAAAAAGGATGATCTTAACACTTTTCATCCGATCGGTCGCATCGGCCGGGTCGAAGAAGTGGCCGAAGCCGTTTTATGGCTGTGTTCGGGCAAGGCGTCTTTTGTGACGGGGCACAGTCTGATTGTCGATGGCGGATTCACCGCCCGTTGACGCGAAGCAACGATTTGAAAATGTTCAGGGGAGATTCGTCTGGATAAATCGCGCGCTGATCGTGGATGTCGATCTTGACTCGCCAACGCCGGGTCTTAGTTTTTTCGGTACTAGATAGAGATGCGAAGCCAAAGCTTCGAGGTTCGCCCTGACAAGGGGACCGGGTTTCGGGACGAGCCTCTTTCACCCTCAACAAGAAAGGCGTCGTGAAACTAATCCTATGGCAAGTAATCGGAAGACAGTGATCGTTACGGGAGCCTCGCAAGGCATCGGCGCGGGAGTCGTCAAAGCTTTTCTCGCACGCGGCTACGATGTTGTAGGGACCGCGCGGAGCGCGACGAAATCAAAAGAGCTTTCAGCTTCCGAGCACCTCGCCTTGATCGACGGCGACATAGGTCAATTTGATACGGCGCAAAAAGTTGCAGAACTCGCGATTAAGAAGTTCGGCTCGATCGATGCCGTGGTGGCGAACGCTGGGATTTTCTTAGTGAAGCCGTTCACCGAATACACAGCCGACGACTTTCGCGCTCTCGTCTCGACAAACCTCGACGGCTTTATTTACATCACGCAGCTTGCAGTTAAACAAATGCAGGTACAAAAGAGGGGTGGCAGCATCGTGAGCATTAGCGCCGCGCTGGCCGACAATCCAATCGCCGGCCAACCTGCTTCTCTTCCCATGATCACTAAAGGTGGTCTGAATGCAGTTATAACAAGCCTGGCTTCTGAATACGCTAAGGAGCATATTCGATTTAATGCCGTAGCTCCCGGGGCCGTCGACTCACCGCTTCACGCCGAGGATTCGGAGGATTCTCTAAGAACGCTTTCGCCGATGGGCACAATCTCCTCCGTTGAGGAGATTGCCAGCGCCGTTGTTTATCTAACAGAAGCTCGACAGATCACCGGGGAGGTGTTGCACGTGGACGGCGGTGCGCATGTTGGCAAATGGTAATTAGCGAAAGCTCTCGCCCGGCCAGCGCCGAACAACGGTTGAAAGAACTTGGCATCAAGCTTCCGGCGCCACCCGAGCCGTTCGGCACTTATGTGGAAGCGGTCCAGACAGGAAATCTGCTTTTTCTAACCGGGATGCTTCCCACGGAAGGTCGCGCCGCGAAATTCATTGGACGGGTCGGCGCGGAGCTGGATGTGGAGGCTGGGCGCAACGCGGCTCATCTCGCGGCGCTCAACGTCCTCGCGGTCGCGAGAAAACATTTGGGATCGCTCGACAAAGTCACGCGGATCGTCCGGCTCGGTGTGTCGATCGCTACTTCGGGCGATGTTCGCGATCAGCCGAAAGTCGCTGACGCCGCTTCGGAGTTGCTACAAAACGTCTTCGGAAAAGAGAAGAGCCCCTGCCGGTTGGTGTACGGGGTGGCGAGCCTTCCACTCGGCACACCGGTCGAACTGGAAGTCATTTTCGAAGTGGCTCTGGAAAGTTGAGAGCTGAGAGCGGAGAAGCTGAAACGCGAACAGAAGTCAGAAATCAGCGGTCAGAAGTCGGAGGAGAGAGCCACCTCGCGAGAACAGCGGTGACTATTCCGTACGGCACGTTGACGAGGAGAAGGTAAAACGTGAAGAGCAACCCTTTGTTTTGACCAAATACGCCGAGCCCGCGCATCGGGGCAAAAATGAAATAGAGCGCTAGTACCGGAGCGAGAAAGTAGAGCCAGCCAATCAGATAGTAGCAGCGTTCATGCTTCCAGGTGATTAACCCAAAAGGCAGACCCCAGAGTCCGCCCCAGAAAAGAGGCCGATAGATGTCCGGAGCCGCAAGCTTCGGGGGCGTGCCCGCGCCCAGTGACGCGGAGATGCCGGTATAATAAAGTACGAGCGAGAAAACGATCACCGCGAGCGCTCCGATCACGCCGGCGGCAAAACAGATCGCGATGTAGCCTTTAATCGTCGTGCGTCTGTATAACACTTATCCCGTTTAATTGCTATCGTGACTTGGGTCACGCTGATCGCGACCAGAGATCAGAGATCAGAGGACAGAAGTCGGAGGTCGGAGGTCAGAGGTCAGACATCAGACATCAGACGCCCTCACTCTCCGATTATCTTAACGAGCACTCGTTTGCGACGTCTTCCGTCGAATTCGCCGTAGAAAATTTGTTCCCACGGGCCGAAATCCAGTTTGCCCTTGGTGATTGCAGCCACGACTTCCCGGCCCATGACCTGACGCTTGAGGTGAGCATCAGCGTTGTCTTCGCCGGTCCGGTTATGTCGATAGGCAGTGGTCGGCGCGTGCGGCGCGAGTTTTTCCAGCCACAATTCGTAGTCGTGATGGAGGCCCGGCTCGTCGTCGTTGATGAATACCGAAGCGGTAATGTGCATGGCGTTGACCAGACAAAGACCCTCCATTACGCCGCTCCGGTGAACGAGTTCCTCGATCTTCGGCGTGATGTTGATGAAGCCGCGCCGATCCGGTACCTCGAACCAAAGATGTTCAGTGAGCGATTTCAATGACTAGACATGATTGCGCGATTTCTATGAAACCCAGCAGAAATCTTCACCACAGAGGCCACAGCGGTCGCAGAGACAAACCAAAATTGACTCTGTGTTCTCGGCGTCCTCAGCGGTTAATCTTACGGCATCGATAACTAAGCGCGACGGTGGATTGCATTTCGATTCTCATCTTAAAGAGGGAATTAGGATTAACTCTAACGTGGCACTACAAAATCCCACACACGCGCAGCGCCCGCGACTTGATAGAATGAGATAAGATCAACCATGCATCCAACTGCGTACAACGCGAAAGCTTATTCCGCTGCCAGTGAAACATCGCCACTGGCGTCCACCGAAATCAAGCGTCGCGATCCAACTGACCGCGACGTGCAGATTGAAATCCTGTTCTGCGGTATCTGCCATTCCGATCTGCATTCGGTGCGCAACGAGTGGAGCGAGTTCATGCGGCCTCGAGCAGTTCTGCCCGAACATGATCCTTACCTTCAACTCCCCGGACAAACATCTGGGCGGCGTGACCTACGGCGGCTACTCCGAAAACATCGTCGTCGATGAACACTTCGTTCTGCGCGTCCCGTCCAATCTCGATCCTGCCGGAGCCGCGCCGTTGCTCTGTGCCGGGATCACGACTTACTCGCCTATGCATCACTGGGGCGTCACCAAGGGCAAGAAAGTTGGCGTGGTCGGCCTCGGCGGACTGGGCCACATGGCGGTAAAATTTGCTCATGCGCTCGGAGCGCACGTCGTCGTCTTCACTACCTCACCTAACAAGAAGGAGGACGCGATCCGCCTTGGCGCGGACGAAGTCGTCGTCTCACGCAATGCCGACGAGATGAAGAAGCACGCTGGCAGCTTCGATTTCATCCTCGACGCCGTCTCCGCCGATCACGACATCAACGCCTATATCAATTTACTCGGCATCGACGGCAATCTTACGTTGGTCGGCGCTCCCGCAGAGCCTCTCGCGGTTCCGGCGTTCAGTCTCATCGGCCGGCGTCGCAGTTTCTCCGGCTCTATGATCGGCGGCATCCCCGAAACCCAGGAGATGCTCGACTTTTGTGGCAAACATAACATCACCGCCGATGTCGAAGTTATCCCTATCCAGAAAGTGAACGAAGCGTACGAGAGATTGCTCAAGTCCGATGTGAAGTACCGGTTCTCGATCGACATGGCATCTCTTAAATCGGAGTGACGAAGAAATGGGAATGAGCTTTGGCTACGGTCCGGCCAAAGAAAAGCAGGAGATGATTTCGCTGCTTCGGAAGGCCGTCGAACTCGGGGTCACATTTTTCGATACTGCTGAAATGTACGGTCCGTTCACGAATGAAGAACTCGTGGGCGAAGCGCTTGCTCCTTTTCGTAAGCAAGTCGAGATCGCCACCAAATTCGGTTTCAAAATTAGTCCGAAAGGTGAGCAGAGCGGCCTCGATAGTCGACCGGAGCACATCAGGGAGGTCGCCGAGGGTTCGCTCAAGCGACTCAAGACCGACGTGATCGATTTGTTTTATCAACACCGCGTTGATCCGGACGTCCCGATCGAAGATGTGGCCGGAGCGGTGAAGGATTTAATTCGTGAAGGCAAGGTCAGGCACTTCGGCCTTTCCGAGCCAGGAGTGCAAACAATCCGTCGCGCACACGCAGTCCAACCGGTCACGGCAGTCCAGAACGAATACTCGTTGTGGTGGAGAAAGCCTGAAGCGGAAGTGTTACCGACGCTCGAGGAACTCGGGATCGGTTTTGTTCCATTTAGCCCTCTGGGAAGAGGTTTTCTCACGGGAAAAGTCGACGAAAACACTACGTTCGACAGTTCGGACTTACGCAGCACCCTCCCGCGTTTTACGCCGGAGGCGCGCAAAGCGAATCAGGCATTGGTTGATTTGCTTGGTGAAATCGCAAGACGGAAGAAGGCGACACCTGCTCAGATCGCGCTCGCCTGGTTGCTTGCCCAGAAGCCGTGGATCGTACCGATTCCAGGTACAACAAAACTAAAGCGCCTCGAAGAAAACATTGGAGCAGCCGCAATTGAACTTACCTCTGACGATCTTCGTGAGATCGAAAGCGCCGCATCAAAGATCAAGGTGGAAGGCGCTCGATATCCCGAAAAGCTGGAGCAACTGACCGGTCGCTGAGAATCCTCCGAACGCCGACGAAGTGCCGGAAAGTTACCTAGCACTGGGACTGGGACTGGGAGATTTTTCACAGCGAGAGCAAATATGGCGTTCTTCATAGCAAGCTGTGGCACAGTCACATTCGCAATCCGGTGAGTCTTTTCCATAACAATTTGTGACCTCCTTGCATTCCGATGCCCCGAAAACAAATGTTCCTGGGCTATGAGGGGTGCAGTCCGCAGTTGGCTGCGTTGGCACATACATGATCGCTTTATCACCAGGCATTCTTTTCCCATCCATTTCAACCTTCACTCCGACGATCTCGAGCGCTATCGGAGAGGGATCTACAGTTCCTGGAATTACTTTTACTATGTTCTTGAGATCGCAAGGAAGGTCCGCGATTGTTTCTTTTGTCAGCGATGACGCAAATTTGCTCATCCCAGCGGCATTAACTTCTCGCACATTCTCAGGCCGTAGCTCGGACTTAAAAAGGCGGCTGAAAGCGGCCTTGCATTTAGGAAAGACCTTTTTCTCGTAAGCGGTTTGGGTCTTTGGGGGTCTAGCCGAAAAGACTAACAGGGCCATCGAGCAGATCACCATGGTTATTGCTGCAAGAATTCTTGGGAGTTTCATGCGGCCTTTGTCCTGATTTTGTTAAAGGAAGTCAAGCCAAAAAAGGCACCCGCAGATTTGTATCAGTAGAATTCGCGGCCCAGACCTGGACATTTAACGCTCAGAACCGGATGCGCCTTCGAGGTATTGCGGCTTCGCCGAAATACAGAACGCTAACTCGAGCTTAGAATCTTCAAGATCTTCTCGATCGTGTTCCAGTTGCGGGTCGTGACCGGCACGCCCAGGCGCTTCTCGATCTTGCCGAGGTAGCTGATCGCCTTCATCTGCCGACGATACAGACCTAGGACGAATCGGCCTTGAATCGCAATGATCTTCACCAGCCAGGTCCGAGCCGGACTGGCGATAAATATTTGAGGTAAGTCGAAACGAATTCCAGCGCGAAGCGCTTTTGCGGCGATGGTGACGAATCGCGTGATGTCGGGCCCGGAGGGTTGGCGTACGAACGGATTCTTTCGGACAAGATCGAGAATTTCTTTCGCGGGACAGATCATAATCTCGCATTTGAACGGCAACTTCCGAGCGATCGCCGCGCGAAGAGCGGATCCGCTGACGTCTTCGCGGACAACAAACGTGCCGACCGCGCCAATGTTGACGATGTCGAACTTGGCCAGCTGTTTCGCGATTAGCGCCGGCTGACATCGATTTGTCCCACCGACGTTCACCGCGCGAAGAAATACGACCCAGGCCATGCATCAGTCTGCACTGACGAGTGGCCAGTGACGAGTCACGAGTGAACTGGCCAGAAGAAAATTGGGAGTTGATCCGCCTTCGTTGCTACGGCGCGACAGGTGGTTGAGAATTAAGAGGCCAAGGAAGCGAGGAACGGAGCAGGCTTCAACGGAAAAATACTCATGAGTAAAGTGTGGTTCATTACCCGGGGCGCCGCAGTTATGCTCGCGTCATTTCAATTGCTGGCCCAAGGAAAGGAACATCCCATGGAACACCCGACTTTTTATCGCACGATAAAGATAGATGGACTCTCGATCTTTTACAGGGAGGCCGGCCCGAAAGATGCGCCGACGCTTCTCCTGCTGCACGGACTTCCCTCTTCGTCTCGCATGTTCGAGTCTCTCTTCGCCCGGCTTTCCGATCGCTATCACCTTGTCGCGCCTGATTACCCGGGCTTCGGACACAGCGACTGGCCGGACCCGAAAAAATTCGCTTACGCATTTGATCACTACGCGGAGATCATGACCCACTTCACCGAAGCGCTCGGACTCTCGCGTTTTACTCTTTACATGCAGGACTACGGCGGTCCCGTCGGTTTTCGCATGGCGCTGGCACATCCGGAGCGGATCGAGGCTCTCATTGTCCAGGACGCTGTGGCGCACAACGAAGGTTTGGGAGCGAATTGGAAGACGCGCCGCGCCTTTTGGGCCGATCGCGCTGCTAACGAAAGCGCGCTTCGCACAAATCTCCTGTCGCTGCAAACGACGCGGACGCGCCATGTCGGGAACGATCCGAATGTAGAACGCTATGACTCTCGTCCTCTGGGGCAAATACGACCTGTCTTTCGAGCTTTCGGAACCAGGGGCCTATCGCCGCGACGTGCCGAAGGCCGAAGTCCACGTTCTAGATGCGGGCCATTTCGCACTCGATACCGCAGCGGACCAGATTGCGCAGCTCGTCCGGGGCTTCATGAACTAGCCGCGCGTTACTGCAAATATTTGTCGAACCAGGCGACTGTTTGGTCCAGGCGATCGTTCTGGTTCTCCGGCTTAATGAAGAGATGGCCTTCGCCCGGATAAACGATGAGCTGTGTCGGGACGCCGAGCGCCTTTAAAGCATGCCAGAATTCGTAGGACTGCGGGGCCGGACATTCGGCGTCGCGCTCGCCGACGATGACCAGGGTCGGGGTCTTCACCTTCTTGATGTAGTGAATGGGCGAACTCTTTTCGTAAATGCCCGGATCATCGTAAACCGATGAACCGAAAAAGGGGATCATCCATTGATCGATCAGGTTCTGGCCATAATAACTTTGCCAATTGGCAAGGCCGGCACCCGCGACGGCGCCACGGAAACGGTTGGTTTGCGTGACTGTCCACATCGTCATGAACCCGCCGTAACTCCAGCCAGTCACACCCAGACGCGCAGGGTTGATCGGGTACTTTGCGATCGCGGCGTCGATTCCGGCGAGAATGTCTCGAAGGTCGCCGCCGCCGAAATCTTTCACATTGGCGCGAGTGAAATCTTCTCCCTGTCCGTAGCTGCCGCGCGGATTTGGCAAAAGGACGTAGTAACCGCGTGATGAGAGAGCGGCGACGATCGCTCTCGACATCCCAAAACCAGCCGGCCACTCCGGCGTCGTTAGGTTGGAAGGTCCGCCATGGATCAGGACGACCATCGGATATTTTTCGCCGGCCTTCATCCCGCGACTGCGGGACGGCGTCAGAAGCCATCCCTGAATGCTGAACCCGTCATTTGTCCACTCGAGGTTCTCGGCCTTGCCCCACGTGGGAGTTTGGGCCGAGTTGTTGGCGGTGCCTTTCCAGATTGTCCGCACGGAGTTGTCGGAGAGCGTCAGTTCAGAGATCGCGCTGCCGCCTCCGACATATTCCGTGAACAGGATGCGATCTGGCGTCTGCCAGAAGAGGGAGCTGACCGAGCTCTTGCGACCTCGCGTGCGATTCTGCACATCGTGACCGTCGGCGGAGATAGTGAACAGGTCGCCACCGTGGAATCCCTCATCGCTCATCAGGCCTTCGATGAACGAGCAAGATTTACCATCCGGTGACCACCGCGGAACCGCGACTTGAAGCGAAGGTTTGTAGATGGAGGAAGCATTTCCTTTTGCGATGTCGATGGTGTAAATCTGCGCGATCCACCAATTGTTATCGCCCGGGCCGGGAGCGGCTGTTGTCACAAACCTTTTGTCATCCGGCGACCAATCGAAATCGTAAACGTGGAGATCTGGCGGCGACATCCACGGCGACTGGCCGGGCGGAATAATAGCAAGTCGCTGATTGTGAATCGCGGTATCGATCACACCGGTCGTGGACGGCGCAGCCATTAACGGCCCCCCGCCGCCCGCGCCTTCGATATAGAGAAAGGCGATCTGTTTTCCATCGTGCGACCAACGCGGTCGCGCGGCGTATCCGTTTAAGTTTGTAATTTTCTTAGGCTTGGAACCATTAGCATTCACAGTCCAAAGTTGCCGCTGTTCTTTTTCGCTACCGCTGGAGAAAAATGCCAGCGTCTTGGAATCAGGCGACCACGTGGGATCGGAGTCGGTCCGCTCGCCAGCGCTTTCGATGCTAACCATGGTGGCCGCTGCGTTTCCTGATGTGCCGCGAATGTAAATCT
>QHOD01000184.1 GCA_003218615.1 Verrucomicrobiota bacterium | reverse complement strand
ACAGTGAAGTAATCGACCCCCTGCTCCGCCTGTTCGATGAGCGTGTCGCGATAAATTTCCCAGGTCAGTTCCTCGGCTCGGCCGCCGACTTTTTCAAGGGCCTGATAAATCGGCACGGTGCCGATCGGCACCGGCGAATTGCGAATGATCCATTCACGCGTGGCGTGAATGTTTTTGCCGGTGGAAAGGTCCATCACGGTGTCGGCGCCCCATTTCGTCGCCCAACGCATCTTCTCGACTTCTTCCTCGATTGACGACGCCACGGCGCTGTTACCGATGTTGGCGTTGATCTTTACCAGGAAATTGCGACCGATGATCATCGGCTCGCTTTCCGGGTGATTGATGTTGGCAGGGATGATGGCGCGCCCGCGCGCGACTTCCGCTCGCACAAATTCGGGAGTGATTTCTTTCGGGATCGCCGCGCCGAACGATTCGCCAAGATGAGCGAAGCCCAAATCATTTCTGACCTCTGACTTCTGACCGCTGACCTCTGCATTGCCATTCTCCCGAATGGCAATGAACTCCATCTCCGGTGTGATGATTCCCTGCCGCGCGTAATACAGCTGCGTGACGCAGCGGCCAGAGCGCGCTCGAAGCGGCCTGCGCTGCGCCGCAGTTGAGGGCTGAGAGTTGAGTGTTGAGAGTTGCCTGGAGCTTGGTGCTTGGGATTTGGAGCTTCCGTTGCGGCGCTGAGCGTCTTTCGCGTGCGTTTCGGATAACCAGCCATCATCCGCCGGCGTTACTGGACGACCCGCAACGGTCTCGACATCGCCGCGGTCACGAATCCATTTCGCGCCCAGCGGCGGCAAGCCTTGTTCAACGTCGCCTCGAAAACTCGGATCGCCCCATGGCCCACTCGTGTCGTAAACCCGCACCGGCTCGTTTGCTTCGATATCGCCGCTCATCGTTTTCGTCGGCGCGAGCGAGATTTCACGCAGCGGCACGCGAATGTCAGGATGTAGCTTTCCAGCGACGTAAACCTTGCGCGAGTTCGGCAAAGCCGTTTGTGGACTCGTTTTGTTTTCCTGCTTTTCGGCAACCATATTTTAGGCCACGGATTTACACAGATGAAACACGGACAAACTGAATTGACAGTCAAATAATCCGTGAAAATCTGTGTTCCATCTGTGGCAAAAATTAAAGCCATGCGCGGGAAATCGCATGGCTAATCGCCAGTCCGGCTCGGACTAAGTCGCGTCAGAGCGAAGTCAACAAGACGAACATTTGTAGGTCTGCCTGTGTCAGGCGCCGAAGGTGGCGTTTCACAATGTCGATCTTACGCCCTCAGGGAACGATGACGGCAGATTCGAGCGATGTCGGCTGAGAAATCTGTGGCCGCTGCCACGGTGGTGGCAATGGGGGCGGGCTTTGTTCTGGCGCTAATGTCTTGCTCGGGCCTTGCCGGCGATAATCCGCCACAAGCATTGGCGGCTGGTTTTTAATCGCCAACGCTTGATAATTTTCAATCCCGACGCTGATCGCCCCCGCCAGCTTTGTGCGCCAGTCCTTGTTCGCAATCAACCGGCTCTCGCCGCGCTCGGTCAGGAATCCGCCTTCGATGAGCACAGCCGGCACTTTTGTCTGGCGCAGGACAGCAAAACGCGCCCGCTTGATTCCGCGATCGAACTCCGGGATATGGCCGAGCAACGAGTGGTAAACGCAAGCCGAAAGCGCCAGGCTCTGGCTATCCACCAGGGTGCCTGCCTGCATGCTCAGAGAACTGGGAGCAACTGCATTGTCCGACGTGGATGGCGCTCCGCGCGGCGTAAACGAAAAAATTTCAAAGCCTGTGGCGTTCGGATTGCGATCCGTCGCGTTGAAATGAATGCTGACGAAAATCGAGTCGCGCGCGGCATTGGCGATCTGGGCGCGAACATCCAAAGGCACAAAGTAATCGCCTTCGCGAGTCATGACCACGCGAAGTCCTTTTGCCTGTAAAAGCGGGCGCAGCTTGCGCGCCACGTCCAGAGCAAAATCTTTTTCGTTACCATAACGGCTGACCGCGCCCTTATCGTGGCCTCCGTGTCCGGGATCCAAAACAACAGTCTGAACCTTGCCGACGTTTTGGACACGCTGCGGACGAACCAGCGGCTCGATCGTTTTCGCCACGTCGGTGCGCGAGACCAAAAATTTTCCGTTCTGCTCGATGAGAGGGAAGCATAACCAACTGCGCGCCCCGTTAATCACGACCTCGCGGCTGCCGCGGACAAATTCGAGCGGATGCTTGACTGTCTCGATTTGAATCTTACCGCCCGGGGCGGTGACTTCGGCGGGCAATCCGTAAAACTTCGCGATATTTTCAACGGTCAGATAATCATGACCATTTACCTTGATAGGCTGCCACTCGTCTGCGGCAAATGCCGGATGTGAAACGATGGAAACGCTCACGAACGCGAGAGCGAACGAGCGTTTCATCATTATGATCATCGGCGCGCTATAATACCGAAAGAACGTGCTTATCTCAAATCGTCCCGGGCGAGGCCCGTGACGCGGAGGCCCGATCTGGAATTAGTTGACTCCGCGTTTTTTTCTGCTAACAACCGGAAATGTTTTTGCGTTCCCCTCGAAAGACCAGCGTTTTAATTGCACCTGTCCTGTTCACGTTGGCGCTCCTGCCGACAATCCCGGCTCCCGCCGCTCAAGCACTGCCGAAGTGTTGCGTTTGGCGGGTGACCAACGCGAAGGCTCCGTTTTATCTCGTCGGCTCCATCCATGCGCTGAGTAAAAAAGATTATCCGTTACCTGCGCCATACGAGATTGCACTCAAGGATTCCGGGCGATTGCTTTTCGAATTTGATCCGACGCAGCACGCCGAATTCGAAGCGAAATTTGCCGCAGCCGCCAAGTATCCGCCGGGACAGGATCTGCGCTCGAAGATTCATCCGGAACTTTTCGCCTGGCTCAAGCAAAACATGGTGGCAGTCAATGTCGATCCTCGCCGCGGAAAGAGATCGCGGGTTGAAGGTTTCGATGGCCCGCTCGGCTACAAACCATGGTGGATCGCGCAGCATCTCTTCGACACGAGTACCTACCGCAGTGCCTCAGCTTCTCATGGCCTCGATAATTACCTCGTGGACGGCGCCAAAAAGTCGGGAAAAGAGATAGCCGGTCTTGAATCAGTTGACGAGCATGTGGCGGTTCTCGGAGGATTGTCAGATCGCGATGGCGAAATCATTCTGCGTGATGCCCTGACCCGTCCGAAGAATGGTCCGGCCGAATTCAATCGGATGCTTAAGGCGTGGCGGAGGGGCGACACGGCCGCGCTTGGGGCCGGAGATGCGCAGCTCCGCAGAGAAGCTCCCTGGATCGCAGCGCGTTTTGTTGACAACCGAAACATCAAATGGATCCCGCGGATTGAAGCAGAACTGAAAAGCGGTAAATCAACCGCGATTGTAGCCGGTGCGCTGCACTTTTGCGGTCCGAATAGCGTCGTCAAATTGCTGGAAAAACGCGGCTACAAAATCGAGCAGCTGTAGCAACGGTTTTACCAACGTCGCCGTAAGGAAAAAGCTCTCGCTGCGAATGCAGCTTCAACGGAACTGCGTTTAGCGGGTCTAACCCGGATTAGACAACTCCAAACATACGTTTTCCCAAAACCATGAAATCATTTATCGTGATCCCCGTCGCGCTCTTTACTGCGTGCATTTTGAGCGCACAAACTGAATCGCCAAAGCCAAAGCTTTTTGGAAGCGCTACGGCAGCACCGAACGCGCAACAGCCTCCGCCTCCTATCTCGAGCGCTTCTCATGAGTCCAGCGGTGAAACCGTAAAACCGCCGGTTGAAAAAAATCGGCCCCCGCTGGACGCGAGCGACAGGGATCTGTCTGTAAAACCACAGGAGGATTTCTTCATCTACGCCAATGGCGGATGGATCAAACAAACCCAGATTCCGCCGGAATATTCGCGCTGGGGCAGTTTCAACCAGCTGATCGAGAACAACAACGATGCGCTGCATGACATTGCGGAGAAAGCGGAAAGCACACATGTCGATCCACGGCTCGCGCCCGAAACGCAGAAGGTAAGCGACTACTACGCGAGCGGTATGGATGAGAAAACGATCGAGGCAATGCGCGCCACGTCCTTGGATGATGAGTTTAAAAGGATTGAAGCGATCAAAGACCGCAATGATTTGCTCAAAGAGATCGCGCATCTCCACAGCATCGGTGTCGGCGCGCTTTTCGATTTTGGTTCCGGACAGGACGCCAAAGACAGTGCGCATGAGATCGCACAGGCGGGGCAGGGCGGACTCGGGCTACCGGATCGTGATTACTATACCAAAACCGACGAGGCCTCGAAAAAGCTGCGGGCCCAATATGTCGAGCATGTCGCAAAAATGCTGACGCTCCTCGGTGAATCTGCCGGGACCGCCGCGGAACACTCCAGGAAAATTCTCGCGCTCGAGACGAAGCTCGCGGAAGCCTCCCGGACACAGGTCCAACTGCGCGATCCGCAGAAGAATTATAACAAAATGCCATTGCGCCAACTCCAGGATCTGACGCCCGATTGGAATTGGAGCGATTATTTCAAGAACATCGACCTGCTGGAACCGGGCGATATTAACGTACAGCAGCCGGAATTTTTCAGAGCCGCCGGCCAGGTGTTCAAGAGCGTGCCGCTGGACGATTGGAAAGCGTATTTGCGTTGGCACCTGATCAACGCCGCTGCAGAAGAACTTTCCAAGGATTTCGTTGATGAAGATTTCAACTTCAAGCAGCGAATTCTTCGCGGCACTGAAAAGATCAAACCGCGCTGGAAACGCGTAATCGCTGCGACTGACGACGCGATCGGACAGGCACTCGGCAAATTGTACGTGGCGTTTTATTTCCCGCCACAGGCCAAGGCCCGCGCGCTCGAACTGGTCAACAATTTGAAGGAGGCACTCGCGGACCGTATCAAAACACTGGAGTGGATGGATGAGCCGACCAAACGCGAAGCGCTCAAAAAACTGGCCGCGATGCGGGTGAAGATTGGCTACCCTGACAAATGGCTCGATTATTCACTGCTGCCGATCGATCGCGGGCCGTTCGTCTTGAATGCGATGCGCGCGGCACAATTCGAATCGACCCGGGAACTGAACAAGATCGGCAAGCCGGTCGATCCTACGGACTGGGGGATGACCCCGCCGACGGTCAACGCGTATTACAATCCGAACATGAACGAAATCGTGTTCCCGGCCGGAATTTTGCAGCCACCATTTTTTTACGCTAACGCGGACGACGCAGTCAACTACGGCGGAATCGGCGCGGTCATTGGCCACGAAATGACACACGGATTCGACGATCAAGGCCGCCAATTCGATGCCGCCGGAAATCTGCGCGATTGGTGGTCACCCCAATCTGCGGCTGAGTTCAAGAAACGTTCAGGCGCAATCGTGCAGCAATACAGCGAATACGAGCCGTTGCCGGGACTGCATGTGAATGGCGAGCTGACTCAGGGCGAAAACATCGCCGACCTGGGCGGAATCAAGCTCGCCTATGCGGCACTGCAGAAGGCGCTCGATAAAAATCCCGGCGGACGCGAGCAAAAAATCGACGGCCTCACGCCCGAGCAACGTTTCTTTCTGTCGTTCGCCGCGATCTGGAAATCGAAACAACGGGATGAGGATTTGAAGTTGCGGCTTAACACCGACCCGCATTCACCGGCGCGCTATCGGGTGGATGGCCCGCTCTCGAATCTGCCCGAGTTTCAAAAAGCGTTCGGAATTCCGGACGGCTCGCCGATGGCGCGCGCGGCCGACAAACGCGTGAATATTTGGTAAGGCCGCCGCCGATTGGCGGCGGAAATCCCAAAACCCAATAACCAGGCTCCAAGGAAATCCTAACTATCAAATCCAAAACAAAGGATGACTCTGGAGAAATTTAAGGCTTGGCGCGTCTTTGGAAACTTGGGCTTTGGGAATTGGGATTTAATTGCGCTCAGGCGCAATTTTCCCTCCCCAG
>QHOD01000183.1 GCA_003218615.1 Verrucomicrobiota bacterium | reverse complement strand
GAGGCGCAGATCAGTTGGCCGATAGGCTTCGAGCAAATCGAGATTCAGCGGCTGAAAAAGCAGGCCGCCGTAAAGGAGATAACGAGGACGCACATCGTAGCTGTGTCCTTGCACGAGGTAGGGCCACGCCGTCTTCAAAAACTCGATTTTCACGGTCGTTGGCTGCTTGTCGCGCCAGATGTCGAGCTTGACCGAGTCGCCCTTGAATTTGCGTTCTACTACTTCTTGAAAATCCGCGCGCTCGCCGTCCAGTTCAACGTTCCCATCACTGGCAATAGGATGGCCATCGATGGTGAGAAGAACATCACCGGGTCGAAGAACACTGGCCGATGGCCCGGCCTCTACTACCGTGCTCACCAGCACGCCGCGATCGTCATCTTTTAATCCGAGAAATCTCCGCTGCGCAGGATTTTGCAGCTTCGAATAACTGATCGCAAGATCGACATATTTGTCGTAGTGCCCATCGCTGACATCCTTGAGAAATCGGTTAATCACCGGAGTGGGAATCATATAGGCGACACCCTGGGCGACGTCGCCGCTATAACCTTGAAAGGCAACGCCGGCGACCTTGCCGTCTTGCATCACCGGTCCGCCGCTGTTGCCGGGATTGATCTGCGCGCTGATCTGGATCGTGAGGTGCTGATCGATCGACGAATGGGTATAGAGCTGAAAATCAATCCGCGACACGATCCCAGTCGTCACCGACATCCGCTCGCCGCCGATTGGATAACCGTAAGCCGAAACGGTCGATTCGAGCGCAGGAATTTCTCCGAATCTTAACGGCAGCATGTTCTTGAAAAAATCCGGAGCCGACACGGTGATCAACGCGAGATCGCAATCGTTGGCCACGAATTGCACTGTCGCCGGATATTTGTTGGGATCGCCCTCACGTTCCACCGTCAGATAGCGGCTGTTGGCGACGACATGTGCATTTGTGAGAATGCGATTGCCACTTATAACGAATCCAGCGCCTACGCCGCGCTGGATTCCACCAGCGTTCCATGGTGCCTTGTAATCCGGTTCCACCGCTGTTGCTGTGACCCGTACGAGGCTTTTTTGAACGGGCCCATTCGGTTTCCGCGGCCCGACAGGGACTGGCACGGGAACGACCGCTTGGACGGGCGGACTGGGTTTCGCTGGAACCGCCGGTAGCGGCGCTTGCGGCTCGACGGGAGACGACGCCGGGTTGTTTTGCTGGGCGTAAGATGGGGATCCAAACAGCCAAGCAATGCAAACAAGAATAAGAAGACGCTTCATGGGCAGAAAGGCTGGAAAATCAAACGAAGCGATAGAAAATCAAGATTGGATTTTGCATTCGCAAGTGGCCTTCAGACACAACTGACACGATTGATGCGCTTGTCGTTCAACATCTCTGGTCGACAAAGCGGCAAAATCAAATTCCAGTGCGGTCGAGAATTGATTTAACCACGTTCTCGGCTTCGAAAAATTCGCGTGCTAGAGCGCGAGCGGCGCGGGAATGTTTCGCATAGTCGGCATTGATTGTTTTCACGGCCTCGACGATTTCGTCCAGCGATCGGAACGAGAGAAGTCCTGCATTGCGACCGTAATTTCTGGTGAAGCCGGTTTCCTGAATTATGACTGGACGACCAGCGGCGAGATAGCACGCGGTCCGGTCGCTGAACCAGCCCGTGTTTAGGCGAACATATTGATCCTTGGCGACTGTGAACTCGCCCCTGGAGCGATGGATGTAATCGCGATAAAGCTTGTAATCGACGCTCAGTTGACGCGGACAGTGCAGCCGCCAGCCATTGCGCACAAATTTCGCGCGTATCCTGGCGTCCTCGATGTTCGTCGCGAGTTCGAACGTTTCTCCTGACCTCTTTGGTGCCGAGACAAAACGTAAAAATTCGCGGGACTTGCTCCAAAGATATTTGTCGCCGCGCCAAGTAATGTCTTTCAAACCGCTTGTGGACCAATTCGCCACCGACGTGAAAACGGCAGTGCGCAAGGGAGGACGGCGTGTTTTCCAAAGATCGGTGACTACCGGTTGACGTGTCGGCAGCCATTTAAAGCCGTGAGTCGGGACAGGAAAACTTTTTGTGCCGACGTTTTCGCCAAATGTGAAAAGTGTTCGATGTCGCTGCAGATAATCAATTGTCGATCTTACGCCTTTGTCGATCTTGATTTGTTCAACACCGGGATCGCTCTCGATGTAAAGGATGCGATCGGAAACGAGCAGGTCCTCGTTGAATTCCTGCGTGCCGCAAATGTTCAGGATCGCATCGGCATCTCGATAGAGCTCCCGAATTTTTTTCAGCGGCAGGCCGGCTGTTGGATTTTTCGGCAGATAACGCGCGCAAAATGCCCAGCGATTCCTGAATCCGAATTCACGACTCAGTTGATCAAGCAAATGCCCAGCATAATCGAACTCATTGTTTACTTCGAACGTCTCCGGATTGTAAGGAAGCCGCGCAGAGTCTTCGATGTAATACACGTCATGGCCGAGCCTTTGCAGCCCGACGACGTAATGGATGTGCTGCCAGATTACGCCCGCAATGGGCATCGAGCCCATGAAGCCCATCACGACAATTTTCTTGCGTCTCATTTCGAAACCACGAAGAGCACGAAGGTCACGAAGAATTACAGAGACAAGTCATCAAATTCCATCTTCGCGCGCTTCGTGATCTTGGTGGTACTTAGATTTGTCTCACCACTACCGCTGGATTTCCCGCCACCACGGCGTTTGGCGGTACACTTTTTGTAACAACAGATCCAGCCGCGACGACCGAGTTTTCCCCGATGACTACGCCTTTCAGGATTACCGCATTCATTCCAATCCAAACATTGTCTCCGATTTTCACCGGGGCCGTCTTTAACTTCGGACGCGGTGGACGATTCTTGAAATAGGGTGCGAGAGCTTGCGCGTCGATCAGACGTTGCGCGGGTTCGAGAGGATGAAAGTCAGAATCGGCAATGCCGACGTTCCATGAAACGAGGCAGTGCGATCCGATCTCGATTTTTTCTTCCGCCATGACGAGTGCGCCGTTCAGCAGAGTAAAATCGCCAACTCTGCATTGACCGTTCTTTCCAATTGAAAATGAACAGCCGGCGTAACAGGAAACGTGATTGCCGAACACGGCTGCGCCGGATTTTTTACTGCGAAGATGCCGGAAAATTTGCGCGGTTTCACAATAGAAACCCTCTCCAAACTCGACATTCGCTGGGATCGGATGCGGCCACCAGTCGCCTTCCACATGTCGGTCTTGTTTGACGTTGCTCACGACGGAAATTTTCCTGAGCTGTAAAGCTTCGCGTAAATGCCGCGCCGCGCGATCAATTCAGGACCGCGACCTTGTTCGACGATATGTCCGTGTTCGAGCACGATTATCTGATCCAGGCCGTGAATGGTCGCCAGGCGATGCGTCGCGATCAATGCCGTTCGGCCGCACATCAATTCCTTAATCGTTTCCATAATTGCCGACTCTGTTGCTGGGTCGAGCGCTGAAGTGGGTTCGTCGAGCAATAAAACCGGCGCGTTTTTCAAAAATGCCCGCGCAATTCCGATGCGCTGCCGTTGCCCAACGCTCAAATGCCCGCCCCGCTCGCCAACCAGGCTCGCATAACCATTCGGCAATTGCTGAATGAAATCGTCGGCTTGCGCCCGGCGCGCTGCCTCGACAATCTCTTCTTCCGTCGCATCCGGCCTGCCGTAGGCGATGTTCTCTCGCACGGTGGTTGAGAAAAGCAGCGTATCTTGTAAGACGAGCGCAATCTGCGCTCGCAAAGTTTTTTTCGTAATTTCGCGCAGATCCCGGCCATCAAGTGTGATCGAGCCTGTGGTAGGATCGTAAAATCGCGGCACCAAACTGAGCAATGTGCTTTTCCCTGCGCCTGTGCCGCCGACGAGTCCGACGATCTGATTCGGATCGATCCGAAGATCGATATCGCGCAACACAGGTCGATCTTCCGCATAACCAAAACTCACCGCGCTGAATGCAATTGCGCCTTTGGCAGATGAAATTGCAATCGCACTCGGTGAATCAACCACATCATCTTGTCGATCCAGGACCTCGAAACAGCGTTTCGCGCCGGAGGTGGCGCCTTCCATCGCCCACGTCGTGTAAGTAAGCGACTCGAGCGGTTGATAAAGCATCAGCAAATATGCGCTGAAGACAAGAAGTGACCCCAGTGTGAGCGTGCCGGCGAGAACATGCAGTGTGCCGATGTAATACATCGCCGCAGTGCCGACTACCATCAACGTGCTAATGACGAGCGCGCTGTTCACATTTGTTAGTGTCAGTCGCAGATTGGCTTGAAAACTTTGGCGGGCTTGCTGATGAAACTGGCGAACTTCAAATTCCTCGCGTCCAAACGCATGCACCATTCGGATCGAGCTTAGTCCTTCCTGCGCCTGCGCCAGGACGGCGCTCTCCTGTTCCTGAATGGATGTGGATTCACGACGAATTCGATGCGCAAAAAGATAAATTGCACCGACGATTAAGGGAACGATCGCCAGTGAGACCAATGTCAATTGCCAGTCCAGCCGCATCGAACGCCGCGCGTCGTGATATTTCAGTGAGAGCGATTGCAGATAAGAGTAGAGATCGGTCCGCAACTTGAGCAGCGCTTGCAGCCCAGTTTTTACGAAAAGATAATTTGTGATCCAGTTGATGATTCCCCAGAGAAACTGGATCACGACGAGCGCGAGACAAAGTAGCGGAACCCAAATGCGCCAATTACTGGGGATTGCCGAGCCTGTGCGCAGGAAGTTGTCCACGATAATTTTAAACGGCCACGGTTTGAGCAGGTTCAGACCGATGCCGATAAGCGACAGAAATAGTCCGAGTATGGTTTGCCCGAGGAACGGCCGGTAATAACGGAGAACGCGCCGGTAGATCGACATGTGAATTTGGGATTGCGGATTGCGAAATTTGGATTGAACTACGGCGGACTGATCACAGATCGACGCCGAGAGATTCCTCGGCTTCGCTCGGAATGACAACATGCATCATCTTTTGGAAATTTGGTTTGGCTGGGTGCTAAGCGGCGGCTACGTCGGCATTATCATATTGATGGCGATGGGAAGCACGCCGTTACCTGTACCTGCCGAAGCGGTGCTTCCACCGGCGGCATTCCTGGCCGCGCAAGGCAAGCTCAATCCTGTCGGCGTGATCCTGGCGGGAACACTTGGCGCGTACCTTGGCGCAGCTTTCATGTATTGGATTTCGCGATGGATCGGGCGGCCGCTGGTATTACGATTTGGCCGCTTCATCTTACTTACTCCGAACAAGCTCGAACACGCAGAAAACTGGCTCAATCGCTATGAAGCCGGCGGAGTCTTTTTTGCGAGGGTTTTGCCAGTCGTCCGTCATCTCATTTCCATCCCGGCCGGGATCGTTCGGATGAATTTTGCTGTTTTTAGTCTGGTTACAATCCTGGGCTCGGCGATTTCCTGCAGCATCCTGGCGTATTTGGGGCACCGTGCGTACCTCGCAGAACCCGAACTCCTGACGAATCCCGAGGCGATGGTTCACTTCATTCGCGCGCAATCAGGCGGGATTTTGCT
>QHOD01000182.1 GCA_003218615.1 Verrucomicrobiota bacterium | reverse complement strand
GTTCATTGTTCACGCCCATCACGAGCAGCCACAACATCAGCGAAATTTCTCCGGGGGCCGACAGGATTTGATTGTAGGGCGAAAGGTAGTGACCAAACGGCGGCCATAGAAAGGTGAGCCAACACAACCCGGCAAACGCCTCCAGCACGCCGATAATTCGAGGCATGAAAGTCGACCTAAAGATCAGATAGCCGATCAGCACGCACCAAATTCCAAAGAACGCCAGGTAGGTATTGAAAGCCCGAGCGCCGAACCGGAGAAACATTAGGGTCAGCGCCTGTAACTGATCGACATTGAATGCACTGAATGGCCGCCCACCTTGCATTATGATCAGCGGGGCGAGCTGAAACACGCTGCTGCAAGCCTGAATAGCGATCGCCACGAGACCAACGAACGCCGCTAGTAAAGAGAGACTTGTGTTCACAGGCTTGAACAGCTCATAGAAGAGAAAGGTCCATGCGGTATGACACGCAACGCCAATGAGCGCGGCCAGAATAGAGAACCGAAACAACAGCCCATGCGCGAGGATGTTGGCCGCTGTCGCCGCGGCATTGCTCGAAACAACGAGCATTCCAGGAACGATCACCTGGCCGAATCCGGACGTCAGACCTTCGAGCAAATCAAAGAGACCGGCGATTCTGGCTTTGAAACGCGGTGACGCTTTTGTGGTCCGTTCTGTTATTACATTTGTGCTCATTTGTTTGTCGTTACGTGAGTGATTGCGTTATATGGCGAGTGAATCAAAGCGGGCCACGATAACGGCGCAGGCGTACCGCGGCAGCGAGAAATGCCGCCGCGAACAGCAGCCCGATCCAGAGACTTGGGCTGCTCAGGTATCTTTCTGGAGTGAGTTGTGCGAGTGAACTAATCGTGGGGTGACTGCGGCCTTGGAAGTCGAAAGCGTCCGGCGCGAATCCGAAGAGACGGTGTTTCACGAACGAACCGAAATACGAAGTACCGAACGTAATTTTCTCGAAGATTTGGATCGCGATAACTGGCAACACAGCCCAAAGAAATGTCGCGCGCCGAGCCCAGCCCGAGACCAGCAACAGCCAGCCGTAGATCGGCGCGTGCCAGAGCGCCAGGGCGACGAGACCGTAGAGCAGCACCAACCAGCTCTGAAAGAACGGTACGTTGGCCCACGTCGTCGCCGGACTCATTCCGTGGAATATGAGGACTACGCTGGTTTCCAGCAGCATGATCAACTGAACGCAAACGGTGATCGCGAAGCTGACCAGCGGCAGAACCACCAGCGGAATGGTTACCTTGGATAGCACGGTCGTGAGATCCGAAACCGGGAGCGATTTCCAGAACAGGATGCTGCGGTCGCGACGTTCGCCGTGCAACGCGTCCAGACAGTAGAACACGCCAACGATGAACACGGTGAAGATCATCATCATCGCGGCGAGGTCGTACGGGAGCTCGATGGCGGCTCGCTGGTGTGCCGGATCGAGCAGCAACACAGCCCGCCTGCGATCAGCCAGACCGATTGTGCTGATCGCGAAGCCGAACACCTGGACCGCGGCGACGATCAGCGGTACTACATATATAGAGCGGTTCTCCCACACCTCCCGCCGCACCGACCAGTACATTGGCTGGGTCGCCGGCATGGCGGCGGGCGTGATTGCCTGCGAGTCGCTCGAAGATTCGGGCACGGTGTTCGATTGAGTATTCATCTAGCTTTTCTCCCTGATCTCTGGTCTGTCGCTGCTCCTTCTGCCTCGCCGGTCTTTTTGCTCATCACGGCAACGAACAAATCGGCGATGCTGGGTGTACGGACTTCGCCCAACGCGGCGAGTTGGCCGCGATCGACATGATCGAAAAGCAGGACGCTGCGGCCAAACACCTGACGCTCGTGCATCGGATTGAGCGACCGCGCTCCGGCAACATGGTCCGGGTGCACCATCACTTCCACATAGCGCGACTCGAATTCTTCCATGCTGCATTCGAGGACGATCCGACCGCGGTCGATGAACATAAGATCGGTCAGGACGTTCTGGATCTCTTCCACCTGATGTGTCGTCACCACGATAGTGCGGCTGCGATCGAAGTAATCGTTCAGCAGTGAATCGTAGAACTGTTTGCGATAAAGGATGTCGAGACCAAGCGTCGGTTCGTCCAGCACCAGCAATTTCGCGTCGATAGCCATGACCAGCGCGAGGTGCAGCTGCGCTACCATGCCCTTCGACAATTCCCTCACCTTGCCAGTGCACTTGATGGTGGTTCTCGAAAGAAAACCTTCCGCCTTCGCGCGATCGAATCGCGGATGCACACCGGCGACGTAGTCGAGCAGCTGCGAAACCCCGATCCAGCGCGGCAGCACGGCGACATCGGCAATGAAAGAAACATCGCGCATGAGTTGCTCGCGCGCGCTCCAGGGATCGCGTCCGAGCACCTTCAGTTCTCCCTGATACGAAATGAGACCGAGAATTGCATTGAGCGCGGTCGTCTTCCCCGCGCCGTTAGGACCGATGATTCCGAGAATGCGGCCCTCTTCGACATGTAAATCGACGCCGTCCAGGGCGACGGTTGTGCCGAAAACTTTGCGGAGACCGCGTGCTTCTATGCAAGCCATGATGTCAGCGCTTTTCCTTTCCAGTTTTCGACGACCGGTGCTTTGCGGCAGCATCCAGCAGTTCTTTCGGTGTCAGGCCGAGCCGTTGAATGGTTGCGTGGACTCTGGGCCAGTGGTCCGCAAGAAACTTCTGGCGTTCGCTCTTCAGCAGCAGATCCCGCGCGCCGGCTTTGACAAACATGCCGAGACCTCGCTTACTTTCGACAAGCTGCTCGTCGACCAGTTCTTGATAAGCCTTGAGAACCGTGAGCGGATTGACCCGATATTCGGCCGCGACATTGCGCACAGACGGCAGCGGATCGCCTTCGTTGAGTACGCCGTCGAGAATCATGGCGACGACACGATCTCGGAGCTGTCGATAAATCGGTTGACCATCGTTCCATTCACTTTGCATCCTGTGTTCCACCGTCCGTCCTCATTTAGTGATATAGTTAACTATAACACAAACTCACGTGCAAGCCTTTTTTAAATTTTTCTTTTGGCGCCGTTCCCGTAGCCATCCGTTGCGCGCATCAACAGCTAATGCGCGCGGCGCCCGGGGGCAGCGCGCCCGGCTTACAACGCGCGCCCGTATGTTGCAGGTGGCGGCTTCGCCGGAGTCGAAACCATCGCCAGCATCAACGATTTTTTACATGACGCGCTTCCGTTTTATCCGAATCTGAAAAACGAGATGTTGCGCGTCGTGCTGTCTGCAACGTCGCCGAGAGAAGTGGCTGCGTAAGGAATGCAAAAGGAAAGCGACCAAAAAAATATGGATCCAAAGATTTTAAGAGCGAGCACTGCCGAGGAACACCGGCTCGAGCAAGACGCGCAGCGAGCGCGAAACTGGAAACGCTGGGGCCCGTACCTTTCCGAACGGCAGTGGGCAACCGTGCGCGAGGATTATTCAGCCTACGGCAATTGCTGGGATTATTTCCCGCACGATCACGCGCGGAGCCGCGCTTATCGCTGGGGCGAGGATGGATTGCTCGGCATCACCGATCGGCAATGCCGGCTTTGTTTCGCCCTCGCCCTTTGGAACGGCAAAGATCCGATTCTGAAAGAGCGTCTGTTCGGTTTGACCGGCCCAGAAGGGAATCACGGCGAGGACGTGAAGGAACTTTATTACTACCTCGACTCGACACCGACGCATTGTTACATGAAGGCACTCTACAAATATCCGCAGGCGGAATATCCATACGGGTGGCTGGTCGAGGAAAATCGCCGGCGCGGGCTCGGTGCGCCTGAGTTCGAGTTGATCGATACCGGCGTCTTTAATGAAGATCGTTACTTCGATATTTTTGCCGAATACTCCAAAGCTTCCGAGAACGATATCCTGATTCGTCTGACGATTGCAAATCGCGGACCGGAGAAAGCGACGTTGCATCTGCTGCCGACACTTTGGTTTCGCAATACCTGGTCGTGGGGCAAAATCTCGGAAGAATGCACGAGCAAACCGTTAATTGGCTTGGAAGATGAGGGCCTCGCGCACGTCCATCACGATCAGCTCGGCGACTATCAGCTGGCGTACGAAGGCAACGCGACGCCGCTCTTCACCGAGAACGAAACGAATTCTGCGCGTCTTCACGGCTATCCTAATGCTCAGCCTTTTGTGAAAGACGCATTCCATGAATACGTCGTTCATGGCCAGACGCATTCGGTGAATCCCGCCGAAACGGGAACAAAGTTTGCGGCGCATTACGTCTTGGAGATGGAACCAGGTCAATCGCAAATCGTCAGGCTGCGCCTCTCAGCGAAAGGTGAAGTTCGGGGCGATGCCTTTGCCGATTTCGACAAGATTTTTGCCCAGCGCATGAAAGAGGCGGACGAATTCTATGACGCGATAGCGCCTGCCGGAATCGATGAGGAAGCGAAGAAAGTCGCGCGCCAGGGCTATGCTGGCCTTCTCTGGAGCAAACAATTTTATGACTACGTCATTCGCGACTGGCTCGCTGGGGATCCAGCGCAGCCGCCGCCTCCGCCGGAGCGAAAGTTCGGCCGGAACCACGAGTGGATACATCTTTTCAACCGCGACATCATCTCG
>QHOD01000181.1 GCA_003218615.1 Verrucomicrobiota bacterium | reverse complement strand
TTGAGTGCTGAACAAAAGTTAAAAGCGCGCAAACGCGTGAAACCGTACGTTATCGTCAACCCGGTCGCGGGATCAATTGTCGATTTGAACGTCGTGCTACGCCAGCTCCGCCGCCTCAATGCAAAGGAATTACGTGTCACTCAACGCCCAGGCGAAGCAGAAACTCTCGCGCGGGAGGCGGTTCGCGCCGGATCCGGTTACATTATTGCGGCCGGCGGCGACGGCACGTTGAACGAAGTCATCAACGGAGTCGCGTCGCCACGTCCGCCACTCGGGATCTGCGTTGGAATTGTGCCGCTCGGCACTGCAAATGATTTTGCGCGGTCAATTGGCCTAACGAGCGAGATGGACACCAACATCAATGTCTTGCGAGCAAAAAAAACCGCGCCCGTTGATCTCGGAAGGATGACTGGTGGACGCACCCGTTACTTCGTGAATGCTTCATCCGGCGGCTTCAGCAGTGTCGTTGATGAGAAGTTAAGCTCAGAGATCAAATCAAGCTGGGGGCCCCTTGCATATCTGCGAAGCGCTGCCGCGGCCCTTCCGGAATTGCATGCGTATTGTACGACGGTCATCTTCGACGACGCGGAAAGACTGATGATCGATCTTTATAATATTATCATTGCCAATGGACGATTCGTTGCCGCCGGACTACCGATCGCGCCTGAGGCAAACGTTAGCGACGGATTACTCGATGTTGTGCTCGTGCCAAAGCGCCCCGCAGCAGAAATGGCACTGCTGATCGCGGAGATGCTTTTGGGCAAGCATCTCTCCGGCGGTGCGGTTATTTTCCGGCGCGCCAGAAAGATTTCTGTCCAGTCGCGGCCGGGGATGTGGTTCAATGCGGACGGAGAACTGGTCGGAAATGAGCCGAGCGTTTTCCAGGTTCTTCCTCACGCGTTAGACTTTGTCGTTAGCAAGTCATGAACACAAAAATCATCGATCTGGATGAGCTCGCAGAGCGCGCCAAAAAGTTGCGTGCCGCTGGAAAGAAACTGGTCGCCACCAATGGCTGCTTTGATTTGCTGCACGTGGGTCACGTTCATTACTTGCAAGCTGCGCGTGCGCTCGGTGACGTGTTGGCCGTCGGTTTAAACGGCGATCGTTCAGTACGTGAACTCAAAGGATCCGGGCGTCCGATTAATAACGAGCGAGATCGCGCAGAAGTGCTTGCTGCGCTGGAATGCGTCGATTTGGTCACGATTTTCCCGGACATGCGCGCGACTCAATTCATCTCCGCAAGCGTACCCGCCATTTATGTTAAAGGCGGCGACTACACCTCCGAAACGCTGAATGCAGAAGAGAGTGCAGTTCTGCGAAAAATCGGCGCGAAAATTCGCATTCTCCCGTTTGAAAAAGGTTACTCCACATCACTCCTGCTCGAGCGACTGCCAAAGACCGGAAAATGAAGCGGGTTCCACTTGGCATTCTTGGCTCAGGGAAAGGCAGCAATTGCCGCGCAATTTTTGAGAGCATTAAAAGCGGCGCCTTGGCAGCTGAGGTCCGCGTCGTGATCTCGGATGTATTCGACGCACCGATCCTCGATATCGCCCGGGAATTTTCGGTCCCAAATGCTTACTTGCCGCCAGGCAGATTCCACACGCGATTGGAGCCGCAAGCCGAGGCCGATCTTCTGCGAATGCTTCGCGAGGCCGGTGTTGAGCTTGTAGTTCTCGCCGGTTTCATGCGCATTCTGAAATCACCGATGCTGGAGGCGTTCACTCGCCGCATCGTAAACATTCATCCGTCTCTTCTACCGAAATTTCCCGGGCTCGAAGCGTGGAAACAAGCGCTGGTAGCCGGGGAAAAGATGACCGGTTGCACCGTTCACTACGTCGATGAACAAATCGATCATGGCGATATCATCGCCCAAAGCGAGGTGCCGATTTTGCCTAACGACACGCCGGAAAGTCTCCATGCTCGTATTCAAATTGCGGAGCACGAATTGTATCCGACCGCGATCGGCCAGATCTGCCGGAAATTATCAGCCGGCTAAGTTTGCTCCGCTTTCTGATCGCGCTCGAGAAGTTCCTGCATCGCCCGGGCTGGTGTTTTTTTCTGGTAAAGCAAGGCGTAAACTTCGTCGATAATCGGCGTATCGATGTTAAGCGTTCGCGCGCATTCGTAGGCGCTTTTGGTTGTCGGAACTCCTTCCGCTACCATTTGCATTGCCGAAGTGATTTGCTGAAGCGTTTGCCCGCGGCCGAGATGCTCGCCGACGCGCCTGTTACGACTGTGTTTGCTGAAGCAGGTCGCCATTAAATCGCCAAGGCCGCTCAAGCCGTAGAACGTTCTGAAATTCCCGCCCATCGCGCTTCCGAGCCGAATCAGCTCCGCGAGCGAACGAGTGACCAGTGCCGCCTTCGTATTGTCACCCAAGCCAAGCCCGTCACTCGCGCCGGCCGCGATCGCGAAAACATTTTTCAACGCGCCCCCCAGCTCCACACTGGTGACGTCGTTGTTGGTGTAGATTCGAAAATGCGAACTGCCTAGAAAATCTTGCAGTTCCGCCGCGCATTCGGGATCCCGGCAGCTTATCACTGTCGCAGTAGGCACGCCGCGGACTATTTCTACCGCCAGATTGGGCCCCGATAGCACTGCCACCTTACGCGTTGGAAAAATTTCGCGGAGGATTTCACTCATCCGCATCCCTGTACCATGCTCGATTCCCTTTGTGCAGCTCAGCAACACACCTTGATCTGTGCCGAGCACTCCCTGCAAGCGCATTGCAATTCCCCGCAAAACGGTCGATGGAGTCACAAAAACGACCAGGCCGGCATTCGCGCAGTCGCGCAAGTCGTGTGTGATGTCTATGGAGTTGGGTAATTTCAGTCTTGGGAGATAGTCCGTGTTTTCGCGCGTCTTTTGCATGCGCGCGACGCGTCGGGCGTTGTTGCCCCAAAGCAGAATTTGTCGCCCGTCCTTTCCCCACAGCCACGCTAAAGCTGTTCCCCAGCTGCCGGCTCCAACGATAGCGATTCTGTCGATGTTCACTTTCGTTTGAACCGTGGCTCGGTGCCACGCACCAGACGAGAAAGATTTGAGCGATGTCGCAAAATCACCATGGCAGCAAGACAAATTGAGAAATAAAGCAGCGCCATCGTGCGCGCCTGATCCAGAGAGATCATAATGAGAATAACGATTGGCAGTGCAATCGCGGCGGTTATCGATGCTACCGACACGTAGCGAGTCACTTGGAATATGGCGATCCAAACTGCGGCGCCAATCAGGAGCGCAACCGGCATCAGTCCAAAAAGTGCTCCAGCCGAAGTGGCAACCCCTTTGCCTCCCTTAAATTGCAACCAAACGGGGAAAACATGGCCGGTCACGCAAGACACGGCCGCGACGATTCCGATTAGTTCCATCGACGTCCCTGCGAGTTGAATGTGCCTGGCGATTAAGATCGACACACGTACTGCAGCCAAACCTTTCAGGAAATCGATAGCGAACACCGGGTATCCGTAAGCCTTTCCAAGTACCCGCATCACATTCGTCGCCCCGATATTGCCGCTTCCCGCCTTCCGGATATCAACGCCTGCGAGACGGCCAGCGAGGTAACCAGCAGGGATAGACCCGAGCAGGTAACTAACAATCAGGGCGCTAGCAAATGTGAGCATTTATGGGAATTTGCTAGTACGCCTGACCTGATATTCTAAACTGCAAGTCATTCTTATATAGCCAGATACAGATTATAGCAATATCTGCCGGAGTGATTCCGCTAATTCGCGCAGCTTGTCCCAGCGAGGTCGGACGTAGACTTGCCAGTTTCTGGCGAGTTTCCGCACGCAGGCCCGCGATCTTATTATAGTCTAAGCCATCCGGAATGACGTGCTGGTGTCGGCGTTCTACCTGCCGGTTTTGCTCCGCTTGTCGGATAGTGTATCCCTCGTATTTGAAATCTGTCTCCACCAGTTCCCAGATCTGGATTGGCACCAACGAAGCAATCTCACTCGGCAGATTCTTCACGCCGAAATCCGGTCGCTTAAAGAGACGTAAGACAGGAACACCGCCTAACCTTGTCTCCGTCGCGACTTTTCGCGCCCGATCGAGAAGAGCCAGCTTCTCTTGAAACCGAAGCCAGCGTCCCTGATTGATCAGCCCGGCATCAAACGCTCGTTTCGTTAAGCGTTGATCGGCGTTGTCCTGCCTGAGAAACAATCGGTCCTCGGCCCGGCTGGTGAACATGCGATATGGCTCTTCGGCCCCCTTCGTCACGAGGTCGTCAATAAGAACTCCGATGTACGCTTCGCTTCTATTTAATACGAACGGCGGGCACCCTTTAACCTTCAATGCGGCGTTGGTTCCAGCGATTAACCCTTGAGCGCCAGCCTCTTCGTACCCTGATGTTCCATTAACCTGGCCGGCGAAATAGAGCCCACCGATCAGCTTTGTTTCCAGCGTCGGGAAAAGTTGGGTTGGCGGAAAATAATCATATTCTACAGCGTATCCCGGGCGCATGATTTCAGCTCGTTCCAGAGCTGGAATGGAATGAAGAAATTCGAGTTGCACGTCATAGGGCAAGCTCGTGGAAATCCCATTTACATAATATTCCTCGGTGTGCCGCCCTTCCGGCTCAAGGAAGAGCTGATGGGAGGCCCTATCGAAGAATTTAACGACCTTGTCTTCGATCGAGGGACAATATCGCGGGCCCGTTCCTTTTATACGACCGGCATAAAGCGGAGATCGATGAAGGTTATCCCGAATAATTTCATGCGTCTTCTGCACCGTGAATGTAAGCCAACAGGGCATTTGTTCCACGTGGAACTTGCCCTCGCGGGTGCAGTTCAGGGTGAAT
>QHOD01000180.1 GCA_003218615.1 Verrucomicrobiota bacterium | reverse complement strand
ATCGATAGGTTGTGGCAGTGGCGCTCTAGTCAGCCATTTCTCCAACTTCGCTTTTAAATCTTCCACGCCTTCGCCGTTCTTCGCTGATATTGCGGCAATTCCAACACTCGAAAATCGATTTTGCAGCGCTTCGAGATTCTCTCGCGCCCCGGGCAGGTCCGTTTTATTCGCGATGATGTACCATGGGCGTTTTGATAATATCGGATCGTACAGATCGATCTCGCGTCGCAGTTTTTGTAAATCTTCGACTGGACTGCGTCCTTCGCTTCCGGCAATATCGATAACGAACAACAAAATCCGGCAACGCGTAATGTGGCGCAGAAATTCGTGCCCTAGTCCTAGACCGCGGTGGGCGCCTTCAATCAGACCGGGAATATCGGCGACAGTCGCCCGCCGATAGCCCGGAAATTCCACCACGCCGATAATAGGATGCAACGTCGTGAACGGATACGACGCTACTTTCGGTCGTGCCGCGGAGATTTTTCGGAGCAATGTCGATTTACCCGCGTTCGGATAACCGACCAGGCCTGCGTCCGCTATCGTTCGCAACTCGAACAGGAAATGGCCATGCTCGCCTTGCTCGCCCTCAGTATATTGCCGCGGCGCGCGATTGCGGGAACTTTTGAAATGCACATTTCCCTTTCCCCCCGCCCCGCCACGACAAAGCACAAATTCCTGTCCGTCGCGCGTAAGATCGACAAGGGATTGATCTTCGAGCTTCGGTTTTCGGTTTTCGGTTTGTTCCGTCTCCGCGTCGAGCGTTGAATGGTTTCCCTCTTCCGCATGCCAGACGATCGTCCCAACGGGCACGTGCACGATTTTGGGCGGCGCGGAGCGGCCATGCATTTTCTTTCCCATCCCATGCCCGCCGTTCTTCGCCTTTATGATCGGTTCGTAAAAAAGATTCGAGAGATTGTCGACATGTCGATCTGCACGCAGAATCACGTCGCCGCCGCGGCCGCCATCGCCGCCATCCGGTCCACCTTTCGGCACAAATTTCTCCCGCCGAAAACTCACGCAACCCCGCCCGCCGTTTCCAGCTTGCGCAAAAATCTTGATCCGATCGACAAACATTTTATCGGAGTCGTTAAACCGTTAAAGCGTTGAAGGGGCAAAAACACCAAATCTGAAACGCTTTAACGCTTCAACGTTTCATAAAGCGCCTTCGTTTTCCGTGCGATTGTGGACCAGCTAAATTTTTCTTCGACGCGTTTGCGGCCAGCTTTCCCAAATTTTGCTCGCAGTTGTGGGTTTTTCATCAGCTCATTGATTCGTGCCGCAAGGTCGCGTGCGAATTTTTCCGGATTCGTTGCCTCAAAGGGACTCTCTTTCATTTGTTCGAGTGGAACGAGGAAACCAGTTTCTCCATCGACAACGACTTCTTTGATCCCGCCGACCGCGCTGGCCACGACCGCTGTCTCGCAAGCCATCGCTTCCAGATTGATAATGCCGAATGGCTCGTAAATCGACGGACAACAAAACACGGCTGCGTGTGAATAAAGTTCGCAAGCGGTTTTCTGATCGACCATCTCGTCGATCCAGATGACGCCAGGCCGCTCCGTTCTTGCGTGCTCTACCGCAGTTTTCATTTCCTCTGCGATCTCCGCCGTATCCGGAGCAGCAGCGCAAAGAACGATTTGGAAGCCGGGATCCATGAATTGGATGGCACGGACAAGATGCACAATTCCTTTCTGGCGCGTGATCCGTCCAACAAAGAGGAGATACGGTTTGCCTGGATCGACGCCGAATCGCTGGACCGCGCCAGATGAATCAACTTTTCGGTATTGATCGGGATCGACGCCGTTATGAATGACCTGGACGCGTGCAGGATCGACGGCGAACAGGCGCTCGATGTCGCGCTTGGTTTCGCCCGAAACAGCGATGATCGCGTCCGCCATTTCGAGCGCGGTCTTCTCAACCCAGAGCGAAAAATCGTACCCGCCGGCAAGTTGCTCGCGTTTCCATGGCCGCAATGGTTCCAGCGAATGAACCGTGACGACCAGTGGAATGCCATAATTCTTCTTCGCCAGGATTCCGCCGAAATGACTGTACCAAGTATGGCAATGCACAATATCGGCATCGATGTTCGTCGTGTTGAAATCGGTGCAGCGTCGGACGGCACCAAAAGCCGAACGTAGCGGTTGCGGACAGGTAAAACTACTCGTGTCGAGTTCGAAGCCGATGACTTTTAAATTGCCTTTCTCAAAATGTTGATCGCCGAAACAGCGGACTTCCACCAGCATCAACTTGGCCAGCTCGCGGGAGAGATAACCGACGTGCACGCCGGCGCCGCCATAAATGTGCGGCGGATATTCGTTCGTGAGAAAGAGAACCTTCGGCACTGGTCAGGTCTTCACTTTGAGCAGCAGCACCGGCACATCCACTTCGTGGCGAACTTTATCGGCCGTCGCGCCGTAGAGGATGTCACTGATTAGCCGGTGGCCGTGCGTGGTCATCGCGATAAGATCGACATCTCGCTCGCGCGCAAGTTTGATGATCTCGTCGGAAGGCTCGCCGAGCGCGAGCACGGCGTCGCAGGAAAAACCTTCCTCGATGAGTCCGCGGCTGCGCTTTTCCAAATATGCGCGGTCCTCTTTCATCTCTTCGCTCTCCGCGAGCTTGAGTTGATTAAAATTGCGGGCCACCCAGCCATCCGAGACATGCACGAGGAGCAGTTTCGCGCCGGTCATGCGCGCGAGCGGCTTGATGTGAGTTAGAATGGTCTCGTCAGCTGGAGTGTTCTCGAGCGGAATGAGAATGTGTTGATACATGTTAGAAGCGACCAAGTTCGAATGTCGAATAACGACACAAAAATCGAAGCCCAAATGACGAAATCGATGTCGATCTTGCGCCGCGGATCTCCTGCTTCGTCATTCGTCATTTTTCACTGTATCGGCACCGGAAGATGGAGGAAACCGTAAACTGATTTGAGCACCCCTGCGGGCAAAAATGTGTCTAGGAGCAGCTTCACATTAAGCAGAATAATAATCCCGGCTGTGGTCCAGCCCAGAATTTTCACCCAGAGGCGATTGGCGAACTCGCCCATTTTCGTTTTTTCATCCGTGAACCGCATCAGCGGCCACACCGCGAAGCCGAGTTGCATGCTCAACACCACCTGGCTGATGATAAGCAACTGCGTGGTCTTACCTTCACCGGCAATGCCAATCACGAGCACCGCGGGCACGATGGCGATAGCTCGCGTGATCAGCCGCCGCAGCCACGGCGTGATCCGCAAGTTGAGAAAACCTTCCATCACGATTTGCCCGGCGAGCGTGCCGGTGAGGGTCGAGTTCTGTCCGGAAGCAAGCAGCGCCACCGCAAAAAGTATGCTCGCCACGCCGACGCCCAGGAGCGGGCTGAGCAATTTGTACGCGTCCTGAATTTCCGCCACTTCCTGGTGCCCCGACCAATGGAAAACGGCGGCTGAGAGGATCAGAATCGCCGCGTTAATGAACAACGCGAACATGAGCGCCACGCTCGAATCGATGGTGGCGAACTTGATCGCCTCGCGTCTGCCTTCGGGCGTCTGCTCGAACTTGCGGGTCTGCACAATCGACGAGTGCAGATAAAGATTATGCGGCATCACAGTCGCGCCCAGGATACCGATGCTGACATAAAGCATTCCCTGATTTGCGACAATGTGGGGACCGGGAATGAATCCTAGCAGCACGCCAGTCATGCTCGGTTTCGAAAAAATCAGTTCGGCGGCAAAACAGCTGCCGATCGTGGCGATGAGGGTGATCACGATCGCCTCGATATAACGAAAGCCCTTGGTTTGCAGATACAGCACCAGCAAGACATCCGACGCCGTAATGAGACAACCCCACACGAGCGGAATGCCGAAAAGAAGTTGCAAAGCGATGGCCGAGCCGACCACTTCAGCCAGGTCGCAAGCGGCGATGGCGATTTCGCAAAGAATCCAGAGAGACCAGACAATCGGTAATGAGTAGTGATCGCGACACGCCTGCGCCAGATCGCGTCCCGTGGCAACTCCCAGCTTGATACACAAATGTTGAAGCAGGATGGCCATCAAATTGGAGATCATGATCATGGCCAGAAGCGAATAACCGAACCTGGCGCCGCCGGCCAAGTCGGTCGCCCAGTTGCCTGGGTCCATGTACCCGACCGCCACGAGGAATCCCGGACCGGAGAAGGCAATCAGCTTGCGCCAAAATGAAGCGGTCGTTGGGACGACGATGCTGCGATGAACTTCCGGCAGCGAGACTTCTCCAGCGCTTCTGCGCCAGGCCACACGAGGTTGCGCTACAATTGTGCTGTTGGGTTGCGCCATTGTTCGTTGTGCCGCCCTGGAATTAGGCTAACCTAATTTAGTTATTTCTTTAGAGCATTCTGTCAATTACCAATTATTTATTTGTTTGACTATTTCGCGCGTAATTTTATTTTCACCGATATGCCAGGGAAGAAAACTTCTCAATCCGCGCTCGGCAGTTCCGCTGCGGTTGAAGACTACCTTGAACGCATTCTCGAACTGATTAATTCCAAGGGCTACGCCCGCGTCGTCGA
>QHOD01000179.1 GCA_003218615.1 Verrucomicrobiota bacterium | reverse complement strand
TGTGTGCGAAAAACAAATCCGGAGCCTACGGGGCTCGAACCCGCAACCTCCGCCGTGACAGGGCGGCGCTCTAACCAATTGAGCTAAGGCTCCTCGCGCAAAAGTGTAACGGCGGCCGTCCTCAGCCGCAAGCAACTGGAGGTCGCATCCAGCACCTCCGCGCGACGACACGCGCCTACACCTGGCCACGAAGAACGGCAGCGTTGATTTTTTCCGCGACAACAAGATCGGTATAATGGTTGAACATTTTGTATAGCTGCAGGTCGAACTCCGAAAGCTTTCGCGAGTGAAGATTGCGGAATGCGCCTGATAAAGTTATAATGACACTCGGTTCGGCGGATTGACCCAAACCATAAATGAGCGACGAGCGCAGCCAGGGACTTCAGGGTAGGGAAGGGGACTCGGGTCCGGAAAATCTTCTCGATTCATTTGATCTCGTGATCGCGTCATTGCCTCCGGGCGATCCAATCCGGCGGGAACTGCTGGAGTTGCGCCCGCAAATTCATGACCACCAGGAGACAATGGTCGAAGCGCGCCGGATGATCGAGAAGCTCGAGGAAGTCATTAAAAAAGTGACCTCACCGGCCAACCGGATCGGCACGTTTCTTGGCGCCACGTCCAAAGATACTGCGCACATTGTGGTCGGAGGCGCCGATTATTATTGCAACGTCGATCCGCGCATTTCGCTTGCGAAATTGAAAAAGGGAACGCGCGTGCTGGTCAATGAGGCCTTCGTCATTGTCGGTGATCTCGGCTTTGAAACAGCGGGGCCAGTGACAAAAATCACCGAAATTCTTGGGAAAGATCGGTTACGAGTAGGTTCGGAGCACGGGTTACAATCGATGGTGCTCCAGCGGTCTGCCGATCTGGCGCACTCCACCTTGAAATCGGGCGACGAGGTCCGCGTTGACTCGAATTACCGGATGGCGCTCGAGATGCTCTCCAGCACGAAATCTCACGAACATTATCTCGATAACGTGCCGGAGCTGCCGTGGGAAAAGGTCGGCGGCCAGGAGGCGGCGCTTCAGGCGATCAAGGACGCGATCGAGCTTCCGTTGTTACATGTCGATCTTTTCAAGAAATTCCAGCACGCCACGCCCAAAGGATTTTTGCTCTACGGTCCGCCGGGCTGCGGGAAAACGCTGATCGGAAAAGCAACGGCTTATAATTTAACGAAGCAACTTCGGGAAAAAAGCGGCGCGGAAATGCATGAATATTTCATGCACGTCAAGGGCCCGGAGATTTTGAACATGTGGGTGGGCGAATCGGAAAGAATGGTGCGCGAAATTTTTGCCACTGCTCGTGAAAAACGCGGCGAAGGTTTCATGCCGTTCCTTTTCATTGACGAGGCCGAATCGATTCTCGGCACGCGGCGGGCCTCGCGCTACTCCAACATCCTCTCCACGCTCGTCCCGATGTTTTGTTCGGAAATGGACGGCATCGATTCGCTCAACGATGTAGTAATCATTCTCGCTTCCAATCGGGCCGACCTGATTGATCCTGCCATTTTGCGCCCCGGCCGCATCGATCGAAAAATCAAAGTCCATCGCCCGGACAAACAGGGCGCGCGCGACGTTTATCGCATCTATCTCACTGACAACCTGCCTTACGACGGCGTGCTCGCGAAAGAAGCCGACGGAATAGGCGCGTCAATCGAGCGCTTAATCGAGCGGTTTGTGGATTGGCAGTTTACCCGGCGCGATGAGAACAAGTTTCTCGAAGTGACACTGCGCAGCGGACGCAAAGAAACACTTTATCGCAGCGATCTTATTAGTGGCGCGATCATCGCCTCAATTGTCGAGCGCGCGAAAGCCATGGCCATTAAACGAGCTATTGCCACTCAGCAGGAAGAAGGGATTCGGGAAACCGATTTGCAACTCGCGTTCAATGCCGAGTACATGGAGAACGACATTTTCCCGACCACCGACATCACCGAAGATTGGCTCAAGCTAATCGATTATGATCCGGAAAACGTGGTCAAAATCGCGCCCGTGAAACCGATTTCCGATGCGCGATCGCGCACAACATCTGGAGTGATCTAATTTTTGCCCCGGGAAGGAATGAAACGCGTCTTCGGGCTTGAGACGGAATACGGCATCACCGTCAGCGGCGCGGAGGCCGTTGATGTTGTCGCCGAGTCGATCGAGCTGGTGCGGCGTTACACCGAGCACGGTGCGCTGATGAAATGGGATTACGAGCTGGAAGATCCGCATCTTGACGCACGTGGTTTCCGCGCACGGGAATTGCGCCAGGATACCGACGAGTCGGCTTACTACGAGATCGATAAAAACCGTCCACTCAGCTTCGAAGAAATAAAAAGCGACCTTGTTCTATCAAACGGCGCCCGTTTTTACAACGATCATGCGCATCCGGAATACTCCACCCCGGAATGTACTACGCTTCGGCAAATCGTCGCGCAGGAGAAGGCCGGTGAGCGCATCCTCGCGGAGTGCGCGCGACGTCGAAATCAAAAGTTGCCGCCCGGCTACGAAGTTCGGCTTTACAAAAATAATACCGACTTTGCCGGGCACAGCTATGGCTGTCACGACAACTACCTGATGAGCCGCGACATTGCATGGGACCGGATCGTCGCCGGAATTCTGCCATTTCTCATTACGCGCCAGACTTTCGCGGGCGCAGGCAAAATGGGCATCGAAGCGGAGAGCGGATCAGGCGAGCCAGGCGTTTATCAAATCTCGCAACGCGCGGATTTTTTCAGCGTGTTGGTGAGCATTGACACGATGAATCACCGCCCTCTGATTAATACCCGTGACGAGCCGCATGTGGACGCGAGCCGTTATCGGCGGTTTCACGTCATCCTCGGCGACTCGAACATGAGCGAGTGGGCTACGGCGATGAAAATCGGGACTACATCGCTCGTTCTCGATCTGATCGAGCGCGGCGAGGCGCCGCAACTGGAAATCGCGCAACCCGTTGACGCGAACAGATCGATCAGCCGCGATCAAACTTACAATTGGATTATCGAGCTGAAGGATGGTCGAAAGATCTCTGCGATCGATGTGCAACGAATTTATTTGCGCGCCGCGAGCAAGATCGACCCGCCTTCGGTCGCCGCGGCGACCGAAGGCGTGGCAGGCAATTACCCGAACGACGAGGATCGGCAATGGATTTTGCGCGAATGGGAAAATGTCCTCAACGATCTCGAGCGTGACGTAGTCTTGACGCGCGACCGGGTCGATTGGGCAGCGAAGAAATTCCTGCTGAATGCGTTGCAGGAAGAAGAAAAGCTTTCCTGGAATGACCCGTGGCTGCAGTCAATTGATCTGGAGTATCACAATGTCGATCTTGAACGCGGCTTGTATTACGAGCTTGTCCGCCAGGGCGCCGCTCGCCGCGTCGTGAGCGAAGAAGATATCAAAACCTCGATTTTCAGTCCGCCCGAGACCACGCGTGCCTTTTTTCGCGGTCGCGCCGTCGCCCGTTTCAACGACGAGATTTCCTCCATCCAGTGGGACGAAATCGTTTTCGCAAACGGGTCGCTATCACGTCGCATTGCTCTACCCGAAGCGGCGATGGATGCGCGTCTCGACGCGCTAAATCACGCCGCCCGGAACGGCAAAGACTTTGCCGAGTTCATCCGCGCTGTTGGCGAGATCGGCTGATGTGCCAGACAGCGTTGCGATACAAAATCAAAAATCGCCAATCAAAAATCGAAAATGAAAATCACTCCCACTCGATCGTGCTGGGCGGTTTGCTCGAGATGTCGTAACAGACGCGGTTGACGCCTTTGACTTCGTTGCTGATGCGAGCGGAGATACGCGCCAGCAATTCATAGGGAAGTCGGACCCAATCTGCGGTCATGCCGTCCTGGCTTTCGACGATCCGAAGCACAACCGTGTTCTCGTAAGTGCGCTGGTCGCCCATCACACCAACTGAGCGGACCGGGAGCAGGACCGCGAACGATTGCCAGACGCGATAATACCAATCTGAAGATTCCATTTCGCTCACCACAATGGTGTCCGCTTCGCGCAAGATCGACAATCGCTCGGGCGTGACTTCGCCTAGAATGCGAACGGCAAGACCCGGCCCCGGAAATGGCTGACGATACACAATCTCTTTCGGCAAACCGAGCTGCAAACCGGCCTGGCGCACTTCGTCTTTGAATAGCTGGCGCACCGGCTCGACGAGCTCGAAATGCATTTTTTCCGGCAACCCGCCGACGTTGTGATGGCTCTTGATCACTTGTGCCGGATTGCCCTCGATCGACACGCTCTCGATCACGTCCGGATAAAGCGTGCCTTGCGCAAGAAATTTGTAACCGCCGTGTCCACCGCCGGACGGACTCGCCGCGGCGAGTTTACGCGCCCTTTTCCTGCGATCTTCCTCGAGCAAGTCCTCGGTCGCTTCTTGAAAAACCTTGATGAATTCGTTGCCGATGATTTTCCGTTTTGTTTCCGGATCGGTCACACCTTTGAGCAAGGCGAGGAAACGTTCGCTCGCGTCTACGTACTTCAGACGCACGTGAAAATTTTCGCCGAAAACGCGCTGCACGATTTCTTCCTCGCGTGAGCGCAGCAGACCGTTGTTGACGAAAATGCAGGTGAGCTGATCGCCGATTGCCCTGTGCAAGAGCGCGGCTGTCACTGAAGAATCGACCCCGCCGCTCAAACCGAGCACCACTTTTTGATCGCCGACCTGCTCGCGGATGCGCGCGCAAGCCTCTTCGATGAACGAACCCATTGTCCAATCCATCGTGCAGCGGCAAATGTGATAGACGAAATTCTGAAGAATCTCCTTCCCG
>QHOD01000178.1 GCA_003218615.1 Verrucomicrobiota bacterium | reverse complement strand
AGACCATTCTCCTCATCCGTCAAAGTGTCGAGCTGTCGATCTTCCCGCTGATCTTCGGAATGCGAAAACTTCATCGCGCCTCATGGAAACAGGCCGCGCACTTGTTTGGCCTTGATGACGCGTTCGACCCCGATAGCCATGGCTGCTGTGCGATGAGAAATTTTATGTTCTTTTGCCCGTTTGATCACTTGTGCAAATGAATGCTCAAGAATGCGGAAAAGTTTGTCGGTCACTTCGGACTCGGTCCAGAGGAAGCTTTGCAAGCCCTGCACCCATTCGAAGTAGGAAACGATGACGCCTCCAGCGTTGCAAAGAATATCTGGAATTACGAACACCTCGTCCCAGTGTTTTTCGAGAATTACATCCGCTGCCGGCGTCGTTGGACCATTGGCAGCTTCGGCCAGAATGCGACACTTGATTTTGCCTGCATTCGTTTCGTTGATCACCCGATCGACCGCTGCCGGCACGAGCACGTCGCAAGGAAGAATGAGCAATTCCTTTGGATCGACATGATCGTCCTGATCGAAAGCCTTGAGCGATCCTTTTTTCAAAACATGTTGCTCGGCCGCCTTCACGTCGATGCCTTTTGGATTATAGATGGCGGCGTATGCATCACTGATCCCGACCACCTTGACGCCGCTCTTGAGTGCGAGCGAAAGCGCTGCGACGGAGCCGACATTACCGAACCCCTGCACGATGGCCGTGCATTTGTTGGGATCGATTTTCAACATGTTCATAGCGCGCTCGATCAAGTAAACGACGCCGCGTCCGGTCGCTTCCCGTCTGCCTTCCGTGCCGCCAATGGCGACCGGTTTGCCGGTAACGATCTCGTTCACGGCGAAGCCTTGATAGACAGAGTAAGTGTCCATGAACCACGCCATGATCTGTTCGTTAGTGCCCATGTCGGGTCCCATGATGTCGGTGTGCGGCCCGACAAACGGAATCATTTCCTGCATGTAACGGCGCGAGACGGCCTCCAGCTCGTTGTGCGACAGTTTGGTCGGATCGACCGCCACTCCGCCTTTGGCGCCGCCATATGGCAATTGGGCTAGCGCGCATTTCCAACTCATCCACATGGCCAGCGCGGCCGTTTCGCCCATCGACAACGACGGCGCGAAGCGCGTGCCCCCTTTGGTCGGGCCGAGTGCGATGTGATGTTGAACGCGGTAACCCTGGAATGCTTTCGTGCTGCCGTCGTCCATGTGCACGGGTAGAGTTACGGCAATGGCCCGCTTGGGATAGGTCGCCCACTCGCGGTCGCCCTTGTCGATGTTCAAATAATCGGCGATGACCTGAAACTGGTCGCACGCCATTTTGAACACTTCGTCATCGTAAATAGTCATGGGAGCGCGTTCGCGATTCGGAAATTAGGATAACCCCCGTCGCCAACTGCAGATTGCTATTTGCGCTGAGCAGATAGAGCCGTCAAATCGAAAACTATTGCGCAAGATCGACAATCACATTCGGAATCCGTAGCGTCCTTCTCATAACTCAATCAAAATGAAAATTGAAACCCTAGCCGTTCACGCCGGGAGCGCCGTCGATCCTGCAACCGGGGCCGTTTCGGCGCCGATTTATCTTTCCACTACTTACGAGCGGGACATCGAAGGCACGTACTCGCGCGGATTTATGTACACGCGCAACAATAATCCGAATCGTGAAGCATTGGAGCGCGGCGTCAGCGCGCTCGAAGGCGGCGACGCGGCGGCGGCTTTTGGCAGTGGCATGGCGGCGGCGATGGCTTTGTTCCAGGCCCTTGACCCGGGAGACCATGTTCTCGCCCATGTTGATGCTTATTACGGCACATCACGATTGCTTCGTGAAACTTTCTTACGTTGGGGACTCGAAGGTGACTTCGTCGATATGAGCAATCTCGACGAAATAAAAAAAGCGTTACGACCGCGAACAAAACTGGCCTGGACTGAGACACCCTCCAATCCGCTGCTGAAAATTGTCGATCTTGCCGCGGTCGCCGAAATCGTTCATCGCACAAATGCCCTCTGTGTTTGCGACAATACATGGGCACCGGTGTTACAGCGTCCATTCGACCTGGGGATTGATCTGGTTCTGCATTCGACCACGAAATATTTTGGCGGCCATTGCGATGTAGCCGGCGGAATCGTCATCGCAAAAAAGGACGATGACTTTTTTCAACGTGTTCGCACGATTCAATATTCCGGCGGCGCGGTCCCCTCGCCTTTCGATTGCTGGTTGATTTTGCGCGGCATGCGTACCCTGCCGTGGCGGATGCGAGCGCATTCAGAAAACGCGATGAAAGTCGCAGAATTTCTGGCCCAGCATCCAAAAGTCGAAGTTGTGCACTATCCGGGATTGCATACTAGTCCCGGACATGAAATCGCCGGACGTCAGATGTCGATGTTCGGTGGAATGCTTTCCTTCGAAGTCAAAGACGGACGCGACGCGGCGATGTCTGCCGCAGCGAAGACAAAAATCTTTACGCGCGCGACTAGTTTAGGCGGCGTAGAAAGCTTGATCGAGCATCGAGCGTCGATTGAAGGCAGCGGCACGACTTCTCCGGTGAATTTGTTGCGGTTGTCAGTTGGCCTCGAGAATGCCGACGATTTGATCGAGGACCTCGATCAGGCGCTGGGCTAGGCGTTCGCCGCGGCGAATGCTTCTACAACGGCCGATTTCCTAATCTGCGCCGTATGAGATCGACCACATCATGCACTTCGCTCACCCGCAGCAAGAACGCGCCGACGAAAAACGTGATCATACCAAGCGCAATCGCGACGAGCAGGGCGCATAACTTTGCGACAAAGCGCAGTTGCGCCCACGCGTCGAGCCACCAGTGATTTGCCGCCCAGCAGACCAGCGCCAGCAGTGCACCGGCGACGCAAATCTTCCCCAGGCCGATTAAGAGCTGGCGCGTTTCCAGCCTGCGTGTGTGGCGCCGCATCAGCGCATAAAGCAAAACAAAGTTGATTGTCGCGACGAGGCTTGTTGAGAATGCGAGTCCGCGATGTCCCCAACCGAGCCGGAATGTGAAAAGCCAATTCAGAAAAAGATTTGTGCCAATCGCGAGAAAGCTTACGACCATTGGTGTGTTACGGTGACCAATCGCGTAAAATGCCGGCGTTAGCACCTTCAACACCGCATATGAAACGAGTCCGACGGCGTAAAGCTGTAGCGCACCAGCGGTCTGCTGCGTCATTTCCGCGGTGAACCGTCCGTGCTGGTAGATCACGCTGATTATTGGTGATGCAAGCATTGCGAGTCCTATCGCCGAGGGAATGGTAAGCAAAAACGCGAGACGCATTCCACGGGCGAGGATGGCGCGGAATTCATCCATGTCTCCAACAGCAGCGCTCTTTGACACCAGTGGAAGCGTAACGGTACCAATCGCGACTCCGAAAATTCCGAGCGGCAATTGCATCAGGCGAAACGCAATGTTGAGCCAGCTCACTGGACCGTTGCCAAGACTCGCCGCGAATCCACTGTTGATGAGCACATTGACTTGCACAGCGCTGGCGGCAATTACCGCGGGCGCCATCAACGTCAGCACGGTACGCACGCCTTCGTCCCGCCATTGAAAATCGGCGCGATACTTGTAACCCACGCGCCGAAGAGAAGGGAATTGCCCCATCAATTGCCACGCACCCCCGATAAGCGTCCCAATTGCCAATCCTATCAGCGAACGCGCGCCGAAATGCGGATCGAGCCACCAGCCGATCGCGACGCCGCCAATAATTGAACCGAGATTAAAATAACTCGAGGCCATCGCCGGCGGCCCGAAAACATGCTTTGCATTGAGTATTCCCATCACGAGCGCTGCAAGCGACACGAGCAGCATGAATGGCCACATGATTCGGGTAAGCAAAATCGTCAGCGCGGTTTTATCGGGCGACCAGCTTCCCCACGTCAGAAGATCGACAAGTTGCGGCGCGAAGATGATCCCAAGCAGCGTGACTGCGCGCAGCAAATTTGGCAGCCGAAATGCCATCAAGAACGCGTCGAGATTTCTTCCAGCGCCAAACAAACCGGCAAACACCATTTCGCGAATCAAGCCGAGCACGCGACTGCACAGAACCGCCATGCCGACGATTCCGGTCGCCCGTGTGCTCGCTCGCTGGTCCTTCGCTGCAGTCATCGGCGAACAAAGAACAACGTCTCAGACTTTCGGAAAGCGAAAAATTATTTCAGCTCGGAAAGGCTCTTGTCGATCTTTCGTTAGGCTCCGACGCCGAAAAACAATCGCACTCCGGTCACGGCGTTACATCCCAGTCGGGCAATCGATGAAAACGGAGGGAATGTTAAATCGCTTGGACAAATGCGCCGCCAGAGCCTTGACGCCGAAAATCTCTGTGGCGTAATGCCCGCCGAGCAAAAGGTTCATGCCAAGTTCTTCCGCAGCGACGGCAGCCCAGTGTGCCGCTTCGCCAGTGATGAACATGTCGATCTTTTCTTGCGCGACGCGATAAATTTCCGAGCCCGCTCCGCCGGTAATGATCCCAATCGTTTTTGTTTTCTTCGGACCAAATGCAAACGCTTTGGCCTTTCCGCCTAACGACTTCTCGAGTTTACGCACAAGGTCATCACGCAAAATGGAAGCGCGCGCTTTTAATCCAATGAGTTGTCCTTTTTCTTCGAAAAACGGCGTTGTCGATTTTAAGCCGAGCGCCGCTGCGAGCTGCGCGTTGTTGCCGATTTTTGGATGGATATCGAGTGGCAGATGCGCGCTGTAAAGCGCGATCTCGTTCTCAAACGCTATCTTCAGTTGCCGCCGCAATGCGCCAGTCACGGGTTGCAAGCCCGGCCAAAATATTCCGTGATGCACGATTAAAAGATCGACACCTTTCTTTGCGGCTTCACTGAGGACGCGTGTGGAAACATCCACTGCTGCGCCAATTTTCGTGACTCGTCCCGAATTTTCGACTTGCAAACCGTTTACCGCATTTGGCCAGTCTTCAATTTCGGGGACACGCAAATATTTGTTGGTATACCGGACTATTTCGGTGAGCGAAGGCATTCGCCGACCATTGTAGGGCGTCTGTGTCAGACGCCAATCTGAAAGGCGTTTCACTGAAACGCCCTAGAATGGAAGTTTGCTTGACGAATTTCGCGCTTCTTGTGACTTTCAAGTGGCGAAAGCTCTTGGAGTCAAAGAT
>QHOD01000177.1 GCA_003218615.1 Verrucomicrobiota bacterium | reverse complement strand
CGAATTGGCATTGCCTTCACCCTGGCGCGTATGGTTTTCGCGTACCGCTCCGAATTGCCGCCCTTGCGAGAACGCTGGACGGATGTGTGAACACTAACGAGTGACGAAATTCGAATGATGAATAAATGGCAATTTCGCCACGGATTGACACGGATGAAACACGGATAAGCAGAATGTTAGAAATTCGGGACGAGCATCCGGACAAATTGGTGCATCGAGCGATTACTGAGGCGATCATCGGAGCCGCATTTGAAGTGCATCGCGAGCTTGGATACGGATTTCTTGAACGAGTTTATCAGCGGGCTTTGCAGGTTGAACTCAGTCGCCGTGGTCTTTCCGCCGAGATCGAAAAACGCATTCGCGTGCAATACAAGGGCGTAGTTGTCGGCGATTACGATGCTGATTTGGTCGTTGATGACTGTGTGGCGGTCGAAATAAAGATCAATCCCCAGTATGACAAACGCGACGAAGCCCAGTTGCTTAACGAACTAAAAGCGACTGGTCTCAAGGTGGGATTGCTCCTCAATTTCGGGCGAAGCAAAGTTGAGTACAAGCGCCTGGTCTTTTGAATCCGTGTTTCATCCGTGTTCATCTGTGGCTAGCCATTGATTGTTCCTCTGCCAATCCGGACTAACTGGATCAATCGTTGTAAAGACGCATCAGGGGCAGCAGATTAGAATCACGACTCCATGTCTCTCATCCTTGGCTTGAATGCGTACCACGGCGATTCGGCCGCGTGCCTGATCCGTGACGGAGAGCTTGTCGCTGCGGCTGAGGAGGAACGTTTTCGCCGGATCAAACATTGGGCCGGATTACCGACCCAATCGATTGATTATTGCCTGGCCGAAGGAGGCCTCTCGTTAGGCGACGTCGAACACATCGCCATCAATCGAAAGCCCGGCGTGAACAACTGGCGCCGGCTGGCGTTTGTTTTAACGCATCGGCCCGATCCCCGGCTGATGCTTCAGAAGATCCGTAACATCCGGCACGCTTCCTCGGCCAACGAAGCGCTGGAAAAGGTCTACGGGATTTCGCTCAAGGCGCAGATCCATCACGTCGAACATCATCTGGCCCATCTCGCTTCGGCCTTTCTCGTTTCGCACTTTGACGAAGCTGCGTGCATTTCCATCGACGGCTTCGGCGATTTCGCCAGCACGGCAATGGGCTTTGGGCGCGGCCGCTCAGTTACAATTGACGAGCGGGTTTACTTTCCCCATTCGCTCGGAATTTTTTATTCGGCGCTGACGCAGTTCATCGGGTTTCCCCACTACGGCGACGAGTACAAAGTGATGGGGCTGGCGCCCTACGGCAAACCAAATTACCTCGCACAGATGCGCCAGATCGTGCGCGTCCAGCCGGACGGAACCTTCCGGCTGGCCCTGAAATATTTCCGGCATCACACCGCCAATGTTTCCTATAGTTGGAACAATTGCGCGCCCGAAGTCGGCACGCTCTACACGGAGCGCCTGATCGACCTGCTCGGTCCAGCTCGAAAATCGGGTGAACCTCTCGAGCAAAAACACAAGGACATTGCCAGCTCGGTGCAAGCGATGTACGAGGAAGCGTTCTTTGCCTTGCTCGAAGCGCTTCACGCCCGATATCCGTCGCCGAATCTTGCCCTTTCGGGTGGCTGCGCGATGAACTCCGTCGCCAACGGCAAAGTTTATCTTCGCACCCCGTTTAAAAAAATGTATCTGCCTGCCGCGGCGGGCGACGCCGGCGGCGCGATTGGCGGAGCCAGCTACGTCCTGTCAATGATTGCGGACGGCAGGTCTCGCCTCAGTTTGGACAGCGCCTACAGCGGACCGGCATTTTCGGACGGGGAAATTGGAAAACTAATTGAAACGAAGCAGCAGCAAATCACGGATGCGGGATGCGCGATGCGTTGGATCGTCAATGAGAGAGAGCTTTGCCAGCGAACCGCCACGGCAATTGCAGAAGGGAAAGTCATTGGCTGGTTTCAGGGCCGCATGGAATGGGGCCCGCGCGCTTTGGGCAATCGTTCCATTCTTTGCGATCCACGCCGCGCCGACATGAAAGAGATCCTTAACGCCAGGATCAAACGCCGCGAGTCGTTCCGGCCGTTCGCGCCGTCGATCCTGCGCGAAGCCGTCTCCGAGTGGTTCGAGCAGGACGACGACGTTCCGTTCATGATGCAGGTCTTCCAGATCCGTCCGGAAAAACGCTCGCTGGTTCCGGCGGTCTGCCACGTGGACGGCTCTGGCCGGTTGCAAACCGTCCATGCCGACACGAATCCTCTTTATCATCAACTGATCGCTGAGTTCAGCCGCCTGACCTCCGTTCCCATGGTTCTGAATACTTCCTTCAACGAAAACGAGCCGGTCGTTTGTCGTCCGGAAGAAGCGCTTGATTGTTTTTTGCGCACAAAAATGGATGTGCTGGTTCTTGGAAACTTCTTTATTGAGAGACAAAACCAGGAAGCTATCGCATAAATGGCAGGGACGGACCGCCGGACAGTCCGCTCCGTCCGAAATTTCGCGTCAATTCGCGTGTTTCGTGGGCTATCACGTCGTGTGATCTTTTCTGCCCGCGAATCACACGAATTACACGAAACGAGACGAAGCTATTCGTGTCGATTCGTGGTTAAGAACGACTTGCTGGCAGTATCCTACGCTGGTCTGCGCTTTGCTGTGAAATTTGGATTGCATGCGCAGAGGGAAGTTTTGTTTTGCCACAGATGGACACGGATCGACACGGATGGTGTCCAGAGTAGCGCGGCGTTCTCAGCCTCTGCTGAATCGGTGTTTCATCTGTGTAAATCTGTGGCTAAGGAGCCCGATTTTTGACCTCTGACCTCGAGCGGGCCACCGGCCTTCGGGCGGCTCCGGCGATGCAGGCAGGCCCGTGGCTGCAGTCGTCGCGTTTTTTATATTTCTCGAACGACTTCTGGAATATTGCTGAAATGTTAGCCTTCTAACTTTCCCGTCTGCCAATTTCCGCCTACAATTTCTCAATTCATGCAACAGGAAATCATCATTGAAGCTGGTCGCACCGAAAGCCAGTACTGGCGCGATCTTTTGCGCTATCGCGAGCTGTTTTATTTTCTCGCGTGGCGCGATGTGCTGGTCCGCTACAAGCAGACGGTCATCGGCATTTTGTGGGCGGTGCTGCGTCCTCTTCTCACGCTGCTCATTTTCGTCTTCATCTTCGGCAGAGTCGCGAAGCTGCCGGCGCAGGGCATGCCGTACCCGGTGATGGTCTTCGCCGGGCTGTTGCCGTGGCAGCTTTTTTCGACTTCGCTGACCGAGTGCTCCACCTCGCTGATCACGAACTCGAATTTGATTTCGAAAGTTTATTTCCCTCGTTTGATCGTTCCGGCCAGCGCAGTGATCGTGTCGTTCGTTGATTTCGCGATCTCGTTCGGGCTGCTCGTGCTGTTAATGATTTTTTATCACGTGAGGCCGACGTGGCATTTGCTCGGGCTGCCATTCTTTACATTGCTCGCGCTCATCGCCTCCACTGGCGCCGGTTTGTGGCTGGCCGCGCTCAATGTGGAATATAGAGATTTTCGCTACGTTGTGCCGTTTTTCGTGCAGTTAGGGCTTTATGTTTCCCCCGTTGGATTTAGCAGCTCACTCGTGCGCGACAAGTTGGGTGAAACCGTGTTCGTGCTGTACTCGCTTAATCCCATGGTTGGTGTGGTCGACGGTTTTCGCTGGGCAATTTCCGGCGGTGCGACGCCGGTTTTTGTTCCAGGATTGATTGCCAGCTTCAGCGTGATGTCGCTGCTGCTCGTGAGCGGAGTGTGGTATTTCCGGCGAATGGAACGCACTTTCGCCGACGTAATTTGAAGAAGTGTAGGGGCGCGTGTCCTCACGCGCAGACGAAGGGTGTAGGGGCGCGTGTCCTCACGCGCAGAGAAGGCTGTAGGGGCGCGTGTCCCCACGCGCAGACGAGAAAGGTTGCGGATGGGGACAGCCGCCTCTACACCTGAATTGTGATCAAGGGGCGACCTCCGCGATTAGCCCAAATCTTTCAATCCTATGGCGCGCCATTGTTCTTCGTCACGATCTGCACGTTGCATCGCCGCAAAATTCTATCGCTGCCGGTTGCCCAGGAACTTTTAACCACATACGGCAAGCGAGCGATGTCAGAGTTCAATGTCGCTCTGGGTCGGTATGTGATCATGCCGGACCATTTGCATTTCTTTATTCGTGGCGACCAAAGCTTTGT
>QHOD01000176.1 GCA_003218615.1 Verrucomicrobiota bacterium | reverse complement strand
CCGGGCGCATGGGCGCCGAGAGCGCGCTGCTTGCGCGCGATGGATTTTCCGGCCCCGAACACATCATCGATGGCAAGGAAGGGCTCTTTGCCGTGTTCCATCATGTGCAATACAAGGGCGAACCGGCCACTTTCGACGGCGAGGCGTTGGTCAAAGATCTCCCCAACTTAAAAGACTCTCACTACCGCATCCTGGATTGCGGCATGAAGAGTTTTCCAATCGAAGCGCTCAGTCACTCACCGCTCACGGCCATGATGAAAACGGTCAAGCAACACAACATCAAGGTCGACGATGTGAAGGAAATCAGAGTGGAAGTGATCGCCCGCGCCGCCGATATCCTGGGCGATCCGCACAAGTATCGACCGGACTCAAAAGAAACGGCCGATCATTCGCTGCCTTATTGCATGGCCGTTGGGCTCGTAGATGGCATGGTGACGCCGCTACAATTTCGAGAAGAGCGCGTCCGCGATCAATCGCTGATCCCAATCATGGATAAAGTGAAAGTGGTCGCGAATGAGGAGTTCGAAGCACTGTTTCCGAAATTCCAGCCGAGTCGCGTGACGATCACAACCAATGACGGCAAGTCGCACTCCACCCGTGTCGATGTGCCAAAGGGCGATCCACGCGATCCAATGACCGAGGACGAAATCGCGGTGAAATTCACCGCGCTCGGCGGCGATGTCATCGGCAAGGAGCAATGCAAAAAGTTGCAGAAGTTCATCATGAGCATCGACACGGCCGAGACGCTTGATGAACTCTTCAAGCTGACCACGGCGTAACACAGGCATCCTGGCTGTTTAGTCGCGCGGGCGTCCCCACCTGCGTGGATGCAAACACCGGGCAAGATGCCCGTTCGACGAACAGGCTCGCCACCGCGAGTCCGTCCTGCGGCGGACTGGAAGCCTGTGTTAGAGGATTCTCGCCGCCAAAGGCTCCGCCAATCTCAGCGCCGCTCGTCCCCGTGTTCACGTTGGCAATGCCGCAATCGCTGCCGACCGCGCTGAGGAATTTTTCCGCTTCACGCATGTCGTTGGTGAAAATCGCGGAAGTCAATCCCTGCGGCACGCCGTTGTTGATCGCGATCGCTTCGTCGAAGTCGCGGTAGGTCAGCAAATAGAGGAGCGGTCCAAAGGTCTCGTGACAGACAATTTCAAAATCAGATTTCGCGTTCGCCAGGCACGGCGTCATATAGCAGCCGCCGGCATATTGTTCGCCCTCGAGCCGCTTGCCTCCGTAAAGCACTTCGCCGCCCTCATCCTTTAAGCGCTGAATGGAATGCTGGACAAGATCCACCGCGTTTTTGTCAATCAACGGACCCATCATAGTCTTGCGATCGAGCGGATCCCCAATCCGCAGCGACTTGTATGCGGTCAAAAGTTTCTTGCGCACTTTGTCGGCGATCGACTCATGCATGATGACACGCCGCGTGGAAGTGCACCGCTGACCCGCCGTGCCGACTGCGCCGAAGAAGATCGATTGCGTCGCCATTTCGATGTCGGCGCTGGGCGCAACGATCAACGCATTATTGCCGCCCAGTTCCATGATCGTTCTGCCGAGGCGGCCATGAACTGTTTGTGCAACATGTACCCCCATCTGCACGGAGCCGGTGGCAGAGATCAAAGGAATGCGCCGATCAGCCGACAGTTTTTGGCCAACCGTTTTGCGATCGCCCATGAGCAGCGTGAAGATCGCGGGATCAGCGCCGGTCTCGCGACAAACGCGCTCGGCAATTTTTGTCACGGCAATCGCGGTGAGCGGAGTTTTTTCGGAAGCTTTCCAAACGGTGGCGTCACCGCAGACGGCTGCCAGCGCCGCATTCCACGACCAAACCGCGACAGGAAAATTAAACGCGGTGATCACGGCCACAACGCCTAACGGATGCCATTGCTCCATCAAACGGTGACTTTTTCTCTCCGATTGAATCGTCAGGCCGTAAAGCATCCGCGACTGGCCCACCGCAAAATCGCAGATGTCGATCATTTCCTGCACTTCACCTTCGCCCTCGGCGATAATTTTGCCGGTTTCGAGCGTCACCAGTTGGCCGAGCGCGTGTTTCATTTCGCGCAATCCGTTGCCGAGGCGGCGAACGGTTTCGCCACGGACGGGTCCCGGCGTAGTGCGCCATTTCAAAAACGCTTCCTGCGCGCGCGCAATTGCCGTGTCGTAGTCATCGCCAGAAGCAGTCTGCACGCTGGCGAGTTTCCGACCATCAATTGGCGAGATTTTGTCGATCTTGCCGCCGCCGCCACGCCATTCCCCGCAAAAGACGCCCGGATTTTCCCCGGCGATGCCGAGTTTCTCGAGAACGGACTGCATGATTATTTGCGCCGGCGCCGACAATATTTGCGCATCAGTTCTGTTGCTTCATCGACAACACCGGCCGTCAGATCGAGCGCGGGACGAAAACGAATCGAACTCTCACCCGAGCGAAGGGTGAGCACGCCGAGGTCGAAGAAGCCCTTCCAAAATTCCTCGCGCGTCTTTGGATCGGGAAGATCGAACGCGAGAAACAGTCCCCGGCCGCGCGCGGCGGAAATCATTGGCTCCTCGCGTTGCAAGTCGCGGAGCTGGTCCAGGAAGTATGTGCCCACTTTCGCGGCGTTCTCGACCAGACGTTCCTCTTCGATAATTCGCAAATAATGAGTTGAACGCACCATGTCGGTGAAATTTCCGCTCCAGGTTGAGTTCAGCCGGCTCGACAGGCGAAACGCATTGTCTTTCACTTCGTCCAAACGCGGGCCAGCCATCACGCCGCATACCTGCGCCTTTTTTCCAAACGCGAGCAGGTCGGGGAGAACACCAAAATGTTCGCAGCACCAATTGCGCCCGGTTGCGCCCATGCCGCATTGCACTTCGTCGAAAATGAGAAGCATTTCGTTTTCGTCACAAATCTTGCGCAGCGTTTGCAGCCATTCGCCGCGGAAATGATTGTCGCCGCCCTCGCCCTGGATTGGTTCGATAATGATCGCGCAGATATCGATCTTGCGATCACGAATGTAATCTCGAATTTCCTGCTCCGATTTCTTCTCGCGAGCGATCACATCGCGTTCGCGTTGCGACTCCGGCAACGAAAAGTCGAGGCAAGGACAGGAAACGCGCGGCCAGTCGAACTTCGCGAACAAATCCGTCTTGCGCGGATCGGTGTTGGTGAGGCTCATGGTGTAACCGCTGCGTCCGTGAAAGGCGTGACGGAAATGTAAGATATCGGTTCCGCGGTCACCGCCGCGGCCCGCCGCCTCGTTTTTGCGCACCTTCCAGTCCATGGCCGCCTTCAAACAATTTTCGACCGCAAGCGCGCCGCCTTCGATAAACAGGTAGCGCTCGAGCGGCGGCAAACCGACCACGCGCGCGAATGTCCGCACAAATTCAGCGTAGCCTTCAGAGTAAACGTCCGAGTTCGCGATTTTGACTTTCGCCGCGCGCTGCAAATCGCGCTGAGCAGCGGGCTGGTCGAAGTGCGGATGATTAAACCCGACTGGCATCGAACCGAAGAACCCGTAGAGATCGATCAATTGGCGATCATCAACCGCATTGTACAAATATGAGCCGCGGCTTTTCTCAAGATCGACCACGACCTTGAAACCATCGAGCAAAACGTGTTGCTCAATCGTTTCGAGAACGTTTGACGACGCTATTCGTTTTCCTTTTTCGCTCTTTGTAGCGCGGCTTCGAGGTGAAACCGCCTCCGTGAGCACGGGCGGCATACTCATCCGTTGAGATTAGCTTTGGCAAAAGCGTTGGTCAACCGAGGTAGAGACGATTGATCTCAATCGCTCAGGCGGTTCGGTGACCGTTAAACAATGCCGTCACGCAAACTCGCGTGTTTTCCGGCGAGCAAATCTTGCACGAGTTGATAGCCGCGTTTGTCCACATTTCGCCCTGTGGTCGCGAAGTGATTCTCAATCCTTATGCGAGCAGACCGGCAGAAATAATCCGCGACGGAAAGAATTTCGCCAGCCGGTTTACCCTGGCCCACCAGCCATTGTGCGTAAGAGCAGGTCGCACTGATCGCGAACAGCTCGGTTGCAATTCCGACAAAACGCGAAAGCAACAATTGTTCGCGATCGAGTTTCGGGCCGAATCGGGCCATGGCGTGAAACAGGCCGCGCGCGAGTCGTTTGCTTGTACGCGCCGCGTAGTTGACATGGCCGCGTAATGTCTCGTGTAAATTGTCGATCTTCCCGGCGTCGCCAGGCAACCACTGCCGCGGATACCAACCGGCATAAAATTTCCCGGAACTCAAAACGGCCTTCGCGCGCTCGGATATCGGTAATTGGGTATTGAAGATCGCGCCGCCAACTTTCAGATGCGGATCGAGCGCTTCACGCGCGATGAAGAGCCGCATGATTTCGCTGGAGCCTTCGAAGATCGTGTTTACGCGGCAGTCGCGCAGAAACCTTTCCACCGCGATCGGCGGTTCACCGCGCCCGGCCAGCGACTGCGCAGTTTCGTAACCCCGGCCGCCGCGCACCTGCATGGCGTCATCGGCAATTCTCCAAGTCGTTTCTGTTGCCCACATTTTGCACATGGCGGTTTCGATGCGCAGATCCCCCGTTTTGCGGTCAAGCAGCGACGAACTGAGAAATGTCATCGCTTCCATTGCGAAAACGTTGCCCGCCATCTCGGCGATTTTTCCGGCAATGGCGGCGTGTTGACCGATGGGCACACCCCATTGAATACGTTCCCCCGCCCACTTGCGCGAAATCTCGAGCAATCGTTTGGAAACGCCGACGCACGCGGCAGGCAACGTGAGCCGTCCGCTGTTCAAAGTGGTAAGCGCGACTTTTAATCCTGCGCCTTCCTTCGAGATGATGTTTTCGCGCGGCACGCGGACGTTCGTGAATTTCACGACCGCGTTGTAAAGCGCACGCAGCCCCATGAACCGGCAGCGGTACGTGATCTCCAGCCCTGGCGTATCCACATCGACAATGAAGGCTGTGATTTGCTTGCGTTCCTTGCCGCCAACGAGTTTCGATGGCGTGCGCGCCATCACCACCAGGACACCTGCTTTTACACCGTTGGTGCACCAAAGCTTCTCGCCATTGAGCACGAACTCGGAGCCGTTCGATGTTGGCTCGGCCTTCAAACTCAGCGTCGCTGGGTCCGACCCGGCATGGACTTCCGTCAGCGCGAATGCGGAAATCTCGCCACCCGCAACTCGCGGCAGATATTTTTGCTTTTGTTCTTCTGTTCCAAACAAGAGCAACGGTTGCGCGACGCCGATTGATTGATGCGCGGAAACAAGCGCGGCCACGTTTCCATCCCAACTGCCGAGCAAAACTGCGGCACGTCCGTAATTACTTTGTGATAGGCCGAGTCCGCCGTATTTCTTCGGCACTTTGATTCCAAACGCGCCGATCTCCGCGAGGCCCTTGAAATTTTCCGGCGGAATTTCGCCGGTGCGATCGATCTCGTCTGGATCGACATGATCGCGCAGATACGCTTCGAGCTTGCGCAGAAAATCTTCGCCGGCGGCGCGATCTTCTGCGCTCTGCGCCGGCCATGGATAAATGCGCTTGTCGATGACGGCTGATGCAGACGCGGGTTTGGTGCTCGTTTCCTCGGCGATCTGTTTCTCAGGAGCTTCGAGCGGGGATTTCATGTCGCTGTAACAGAGACTTCGAGCCTGTTCGTCGAACGGGCATCTTGCCCGGTGTTTGCAATCGATGCAGGCAGGACGCTTGCGAGACAAACAGACAAGATGTCTGTGTTACACTTCATAAAATTTCGTGCCCTCGCGTGCGTGCTTCTTCAATATCTCGCAGGGCAAAAATTTGTCCTCGCTTTGCCCCAACCGTTCCATTTCTTCGACGATCTTTTTCAGTCCGAAATTTTCCGCGAAACGCAATGGCCCGCCCCGAAACGGCGCAAAACCGGTTCCCAAAATCATTCCGTAGTCCGCGTCCTCCGGCGAATCGACCACCTTCTCTTCCAGACAGCGCGCCGCTTCGTTCACCATCAGAAAGATTAGCCGGTGGGCCAGCTCCTCTTCGCTCAGTCTTAATCGCGGATCGCGATGCATCTCCGGTGGAATGGCTGGTCCCTCAGCGCCTTCAGGATCGCCATGCAATCCCCACCGCCATTGCGTGAGTGAGTCGTTACCTGTTTGCGTTTTGCCTTCGTATTTGTAAAAACCAGCGGCGCTTTTCCGACCCCACATCTGGCCCTCGCGCAACCAAAGCAGGACGGCGGGAACGTGATCACGCCCTCCGTATGCCTTCTCCAGCGTATTGCCAATATCAATGGTGATATCGACGCCGATCTCATCGATCAGTCGCAACGGACCCATCGGCATCCCCCATTGCACCAACGCATGGTCGATTTTTTCTGCGTTCACTCCGCTTTCGAACAACTCGGCCGCGTCGAGCAAATAAGGAAACAAAACGCGATTCACGAGGAAGCCCGGGCTGTCGCGGACAATTACGGGCAGTTTCCCGATTTGCCGCGCAAATGCGACTGTGCGCTCGCGCGTGTCGTCCGAAGTTTGTTTGGCAATGACAACTTCCACCAGCTTCATCCGGCTCACTGGGTTGAAAAAATGCAAACCGACGACGTGTTCGGGCGAGACCGTCGCGTCGGCCAGCTGGCCAACGGGAAGCGCGGATGTGTTCGTGGCGACGATTGTTTTTGGACCCGCCTGCATTGCCAACTCGCAAAAGATTTCCTTTTTGATGTCGATTTTTTCGGAGGCGGCCTCGATAACAATTTGCACGTCGCGCAATTCCATCGGCGCGGTGGAGGCTACAATCCGGGCACGACCCTCTTTTGCTTTTTCCTCCGTCATCAAGCCGCGCTTCACAGCGTCGGCGTAAGTCTTCTCGACATTAGCAAGGCCGTGGTCGATTTGCTCTCGCGCGATATCGCGCAGGATCACGGTGACACCGCGTGAGCTAAGCCATTGCGCGATACCCGAACCCATTACGCCGGCGCCGATCACGGCAGCATGCACCACTTTTTCCGCCGGCGTTTTCGAAGTTCCTTTTTTGTATTTCTCAGCCAGAAAAAAGTTGCGAATCAGGTTTTGCGTCGATTCGGTTTTTCCAAGATCGACAATCGCGTCCAGCTCAAACGCGAGGGATTGCTGAGTGGACGCAAAAAGACCTTTCTTGATCACTTCGAGCGCGCGCGCAGGCGCCGGATTGTGGTCGCGCGGCATGGGAATTTTCTGATCAATCTTCGAGGTTGGCGAAGTTTTGCGTTTTCCATCGCGCAATTTCTTGCGCGCAAGATCGACAAGTCGATCACGCGGCGCGATTTCATCGATGAGCCCGAGCTTCAATGCCTCCTGAGCGGAATACAGTTTCCCTTTCAAAATTACTTCCGCGGCTTTTTCAGCGCCGATCAACCGCGGCAGCCGCGTACAACCGCCCCACGCCGGAATTAGCCCAAGCGTTGTTTCGGGAAGGCCGATCCGCGTCGCCGGATCATCCGACGCGACGCGATAATCGCAGGCCAGCGTGACTTCATAGCCACCGCCAGCGCACGCGCCATGGATCGCCGCAAGAGTCGGGATTTTTAATTCGCAAAGCCGGTTCAGGATCCGTTGTCCTTCGGCGATGAACGCCCGCATATCGCCGCTTTGCGCTTGTTTTAACAGCGTCTTTAAGTCGGCACCGGCGATGAAAATCGACTTCTTCGCCGATGCGATGATTAGCCCGCGCAAGGAATTCTCGTTCTCTATAAAATCGAGATGTCGATCGAGCTCATTGAGCGTGGTGGCGTCGAAGATATTCGCTCCCGATTCGGGACGATCGAACGTAAGCACGCAAATGTGATCGTTGCCGATCTCACGCCGAATCATCGCGCTGGATAAAGTCGCGGGCATAGCACTCACTCTTGACTGCTTTCGAGCAAATTCCAAGCGGAGCCGCAGCTCCTC
>QHOD01000007.1 GCA_003218615.1 Verrucomicrobiota bacterium | reverse complement strand
GGTCTCGGCAAATTTTCGAAATTTCACGGATTGGCTGAATCACGCCGGTCTCGTTATTCGCCGTCATGATCGATACGAGTCTTGTCTCGGGGCGGATCGAACTGGCAAGTTCATCAAGATCGACAATTCCATTTCGGGAAACATTGAGCCACGTCACTTCAAATTCTTCCTGCTTCTCCAAATACTCGAACGCGTTCAGCACCGCGTGGTGTTCAGCCTTGTTCGAGATTACGTGACCGCCACGTGAAGATCGACATCGTGCTAGGCCGAGCACGGCCAGGTTGCAGGATTCCGTCCCGCCGCTGGTGAAAATTAATTCGTGCAGTTTAACGTTCAAAAGTGAGGCGAGTTTGTCGCGAGCACCGTCAATCGCCGCTCGCGCCTCGCGGCCCGCGGCATGCACGCTCGATGGATTTCCGAAATGCCGATCGAGATACGGCAGCATTGCCTCGCGCGCCTCATCGCAGAGTGGCGTCGTGGCGTTGTAATCAAGGTAAATCATCATCTTCTCGTGCTCTTGCTTGCAACGACGCTTCGCACAACGAAGCGGCTACAGGACTGGCTCTTTCTCATCCAGTGAACCCTTCGCTGCGGCCATCGGTTTTCGGCGGCCGTTTTGGCACGATGCGCAACTGTTTCTCTTCGTAATAAACGAGCGAATCCGGCGGAACACTCTGCACTAGAAAAACATTTCCGCCGATGGTGCTGCGCGCGCCAATCACGGTTTTGCCGCCGAGCACAGTTGAGTTCGGATAAATCGTGACGTCATCCTCGACTTTCGGATGACGCTTCCCGCCTTTTTTGATTTTGCCGTGCTCGTCCTTTTGAAAACTCCGTGCACCGAGGGTGACGCCGTGATAAAGTTTTACCCGCGAACCGATTTCAGTGGTCTCGCCGATCACAACACCCGTCCCGTGATCGATAAAAAAATGTGAGCCAATTTTTGCTCCCGGATGAATATCGATTCCGGTGCGGCTGTGGGCCCATTCAGTCATGATGCGCGGAATCAACGGAAGCCCTGTCAAGTAAAGTTCATGCGCCATGCGTTGGATCGCAATCGCTTCGAGCGCGGGATAAGCCAGGATGATTTCCTCATAGCTTTGCGCCGCCGGATCGCCTTCGTAGGCTGCGTCAATGTCCGTCCAAAGCGTCTTACGTACCTGGGGCAGCTTTGACATGAAACATGCCAAAAACTCCTCGGCTTTTGCTTCAGTCGCTTCATGAGGTGGGATTTTGCCGAGGCTTCTGCAAATCTCGGTTTTCAGGCGCGCGTGCAAGCTTCTCATTCGAGCGCGCGTCGTCTCGGCTAAATCTTCAGAGCTGACCAGAGCTTCGCTACGAAACCCGGGAAACATCAAGCTCATCAGCTCGGCGCAAGCGGCTTCGATAGCAAGGCGCGAAGGGAGCATCGCGGCAGCGTCGAGGTAATTTATGCCGCCGGTTTCGCTATAGGTCTGAAGCAGTTCATCAACCGCGTCACGCGTCGTCAAATCCATTACTGAAATATGCGCCCGCTTCTCAGTGAACAAAAGCGAAACTGTGGGCAAGCCACCCGTGATCGGTTAAAAACGTTGCACCGTTACACCGGATTTACGCTTCGACGATGTAACGATTTAACGACGAACGTGGGGGAAGCCCGCAATCGACTTTCCATCTCGCCTAGACCTCGCGCGCGTCGATCCATTGGACCGCAAAGCGGGCGACCTCTCGCGCATTTTTCAACTGAAGTTTTTCCTTAATGTGCGCCCGGTGAGTTTCCACGGTCTTTGGACTAAGATGTAAAAGTTTGGCGATTTGACGCATGTCTTTGCCTTTGCCGATCAATTCCAGAATCTCAAGCTCGCGATCACTGAGTCTTTCCGTCGCGTCCGCTTCACCCTCAGCCGTGCCGTGCGTGAATTTCGTGATGACTTGGGCCGCCATAGCCGGGCTAAGATAGGGACGTCCACTGAGAACTTCGTGGATCGCCCGCACGACGTTAGCCATAGCTTCATGTTTCATGACGTAGCCAGCCGCGCCCGCGCGAAGCGCGCGCACTGCGTAGAGCGATTCGTCATGCATCGAGAGCACCAGAATCGGAAGCTTCGGAAATTCGGCGCGAATATTTTTGATCAACTCAATCCCGTTAGCTCCTGGCAAGCTAAGATCGACAATCGCCAGGTCGGGCGCGATCTGTCGAATCGCGTCCATGGCTTCCGCAGCATCGCCTGCTTCGCCGCAGACCGCGAAGGCCCCATCCGAATGAATCAATTGCTCAAGACCTTTTCGAAACAATGGGTGATCATCCACGACCACAATGCGTTTCGCGTCCGGCGGATCACATCGCGGGTTGTTGTTGGTCGATCTGGTGTGCTTCATTCAAGTTAGTGGCGGTACTTGCGATTCGACGCTCGACGGCTTACCCGATGTAGGAAATTTAGATTTAAGGCCGTTAATGCTTTCGTGATTTTCGCAGGAAGCCGTGTCTCGGTTTTTTCTCTTTTCTGTAATTGGAGTGCCTTATCCGGAAAATAAACAGGTCACGCGTGTGCCACCTTTTTTTGGGCATTTGATTTCCAAGCAGCCGCCGATCGAGCGCGCTCGATAGTTCATGATGTGAAAACCCAAACCATGAGCGTTGTTCAGTTCGACTGGAAAGCCGCCGCCGTCATCAGTTACGCTCAAGACGAGTCCCTTTCGCGAGCGGCCCAACGCGACCACAATTTCGCGCGCTTGCGCATGCTTATTGGCGTTGATTACTGCTTCTCGGGCGATCCGATAGAGATGTGACGCGGCAGCGTCATCATCGATGTGAAAAGTCGGCTTGATTTCCAGGCGACACGGCGTTTTCCAAACTTCCCGGTCAACCAAATCTTGCAACGCATTGACCAGTCCGGCTGCATCGATATCGGCACGATGCAAGGCACGGGAAAGATCGCGCGTATCGGTCGCGGCGTCGTTCACTAGCTGGGCGATTTTTTCGATATCGTTTACTTCGATGACACGATGATTTTTCAATCGCAAGGCGACTGAGCGCGCCATGAATGCAACCGCGGTCAGGTGCTGGCAAAGCCCATCGTGCAATTCCTGCCCGAGACGTTGCTGTTCGCGATCGCTGATTTCAAGAATTTCGCCTTCGAGTCCTTTGCGCCGGGCGATCTCGTCTTCCAATTCTTTGTTTGCCACACGCAACTCGTGCGTTCGCTCGCGCACATGCTTTTCCAGCAGTTTTTTCGACTTTTGCAACGCGGCTTCCGCCTCTTTGCGTCGAGTGATATCATTGTTTGTTTCCAAGACATACGCCCGATTTCCTTGCGCATCGCGGTCCAACGCCCACCGCGAGAACATGGTCAGGCGCCTGCCGTCGCGCCGGGTGTGAACGACTTCCCCTTCCCAGCGATTGTCACGAACCAGCTTCTCGTAGATTTTGGATAGCGGCTCGGGGGCTTCCGTTTTCAACAAATCGTGGGTCACTTTGCCCAGTGCTTCCTCTGGCGCGTAGCCGTAAATTTTCGTTGCTCCCTTATTCCAGTAGGTGACCCGGTCATTTAAGTCGCGAACGATGATAGCATCGTTGCTCAGATCCAGCAGCCGCGCCTGCTCGGCCAGCCGTTGCTCGTGGCGTTTACGCTCGCTCAAATCGATGATGGCAGTTTGATAGAGCAGCGCGCCATTTCTCGTCGTCGAAGTGATCGGCGTACTTAGAAGTTGCGCCGGGATCCGCTCGCCCTTTCTCGGCTTCAACTGCAATTCGGTCTCCACCCGCCGCTGCGACGTGCGGCAATAAAGCAAGTGCCGCATGAATAAATCCAAATCGCTCACGTAGAACGCAAATGGCCGCCCAATTAACAAATCCCGCGGTTCGCGCAGTAGCTCAGTCGCCGCCAGATTGGCTTCCTCGATACGTCCGGCGCGGTCGAAGCTGACGTAAGCGAGCGGCGCAAAATCGTAAAGATCGACAAAGCGCTGAATGGCGGCTTCCAGTTCGCTCTTTGGAGACTGGAACGCTCGTGCACGTTTGGAATGAATCGGCGCGCCATTTTTACTGACGGTCCGGTGTTCCTCACCCGTCGAAAATTTCGGCAGCGCCCGGGAAGTTCCTTTCGTCCTTTTCATCGTTGCTCGATTCGATTTGCGAGTGCACCGGACGGAAACACTCCTGCCCTGGCGATCACGCTTTGTCCGGCGCTTTTTATTTACGTGACGAGACATCTTTCATCCGGTTGCCTGTTTTGGCTGTATCGCGTTCCTTCGTTCCGTCGATATCAACCAGTGTGAGAACGGCGCCGTCGATTTTATTGTCGGTCGTGCGATATGGCCTGACACGCAGCGAGTACTGGCGGCCTTCCTTATCAGTCACCTTGCGCTCGCGGGTGCCTAACGTTTCAATTACGTCGCGCAAAATCTCTTCCAGATCGAGAACATCGATATTAGGCCGCAGCTCGCTTAACGGACGGCCAATGTCGGTGGGCAAAATATTAAACGCGCTGCGGGCCGCCGGTGTCGCGAGCCGCACAGTCAGCGCACCATCCACCATCACGATTGGCATTTGAATGCTGGCCAGCAGATTATTCAGCTCGCCCGTCAATTGCATCATCTCGAGATTGCGGTTGCTCAGTTCTTCGTTCAACGTGGTCAACTCTTCGTTAGTTGATTGCAATTCTTCCTTCGCCGTCTCCAGCTCTTCGTTTGTGGATTGCAGCTCTTCATTGCTCGACTCGATTTCTTCGTTGGCGGACTTCAATTCTTCGTTGGTGGCTTCCTGTTCTTCGATGATCGCTTGCAACGATTCTTTTGATGCGAACAATTCTCGGCGGAGCTCCGTCACGTCGCGTTGCGCTGCCATTTTTCCCAGTACCCGCGGCAATTTTTCCAGTTTGTTTCCTTTGGTGGTCTCGTCAAAAATAACAAGAAACCACGGTTTTTCGGACGCGGAGACCTTGAATGGCACGGCCTCAATATTTATTTCGTAGTCTCTGCCTTTCAGTTTAACCAGCGCCCGTTCTTTGCGAGCGGGCTTGTCGGTTTTGATTGCGCGTTGAATCGTGCTGCGCAAGTCGGGCACCAGACTTGGCCGCACTAATTGCAAAAGATTGAGCGTCGCTGGACCGGGGGTGTGTTCGAGAAACAGGTCGCTACGGCCGCGGAACTGTTGCACGTGCAGGTCGCGATCGATCACAACTGCCGCTGGCGCATAAACGCCGAGCATGATCCGATCGGCCATTTGCAAAAGTTGCGCGTTGACCGCCGCGCTATCGGGAAATGTCGACCTTTCCCTGGCGCGCCCGAGTCCCAAACCCTGGTGGGGCGCAAGATTTACACCATGCGGCGTGGCCACGTTTTTCTTGGCGTAAATTTTGTTCTTTTTGTCAACCAATTCGAAAAGCTCGTCGTACAACCCGACCGATTCGGCAGGGCCCAGAATCAAATAGCCGCCCGGATTAAGCGCGTAATGAAACTGCGGAATGCAGCGCTTGTGCAATTCCGGGCTGAGATAAATCAGAACGTTACGGCAACTGATCATGTCGAGCCGTGAGAAGGGCGGGTCGGCGGTGATGTTTTGCCTGGCGAACGTGCAAGTATCGCGCACGTTGCGATGGATTTGGTAACTGCTGTCACGTTTGGCGAAAAAACGCTTCAGGCGCGCGCGTGAGACGTCCTTCTCGATCGCGCTCGGATAAATTCCCGCACGCGCATGCTCGATGACCGATTCGCTCAGATCGGTGCCGAAAATCTGGATGCGTATTTTGGAGAGGCGGCTGCCGAGCGCTTCGAGAATGCAAATGGCGAGCGAGTAAACCTCTTCGCCAGTAGCACAGCCCGGCACCCAGACACGCAATTCCGGTTGTCGATCTTTACCTTTGTTTTTGAACAGCGCCGGCAAAAAACGTTTCTTCAGCGCGCGGAACAATTGTTTGTCGCGGAAAAAGCGCGTTACGTTGATGAGCAGATCGTCAAAGAGCGCTTCGATCTCTTTTTTGTTGTCGCGCAAGAACCGCGCGTACTGGTTCACCTTGTCGATTCGATGCAACGCCATCCGACGTTGGATCCGGCGTAGCAGCGTAGTTTCCTTGTAAGCGCTGAAATCGACACCCATCTGCTTTTTCAGGGAAAGGAAGATGCGGCCCAAATCGTCCGCCTGACGGTAGGCCGCTTTTTCGATTTCCTCGGGATCGCTTAGCGGCCGGCGGATATACGGATGATCGGCAATGCGCCGGAGCTCGCGCGCGATTTCGTGCGGCGGCAGAACCAGATCGACAAAACCGGAGCGAATTGCGCTGCGCGGCATCGCGTCGAACTTCGCGCTCTCTTCAGTTTGCGCGAAGGTCAAACCGCCGGCCGCTTTGATCGCACGCAACCCGGCCGTCCCGTCGCTGCCGGTCCCGGAAAGCACGATGCCGATCGCGCGCGATCCGCGTTCTTCAGCGAGCGATTCAAAAAAATGATCGATCGCGACGTTGAGTCGCTCCGTGCGGCGGACCAGAGTGAGCGCGCCATCCTTCGCGATCACGCATTTGTTCGGCGGTTGGACGTAAACAGTGTTTGGTTTTGGCGTAGTCGTTCTCGCTATTTCGCTTACCGGCATCGCCGTCATTTTGCCGAGCAAATTAGGAAGCCGACTGGCGTGATGTGGATCGAGATGTTGCACAATCACAAAAGCCATGCCGGTTCTCGGCGGCAAATTTTGCAGCAGTTCCATGGCCGCTTCGAACCCGCCGGCTGAACCGCCGATTCCAACGATCGGGCACTTCGAATTTTGCTTAACCGATTTCAACCTTAATTTTGGCTTGGTTGATTTTGCGTGTGAAGATTTTGTAGCGCTAGTTTTTACTCGCGTAAAGGAGGCACTCGTCGTCGCTTTTCGCTTCGCGGCCATGGCCCTATTTATGTTAGTTGCGGCTTACGCGGCACACAAGCCGCGATTGGGATTTAGCGCGCCTCGAGTAGTCGGCGATCCTTGATCCGAATCTACAGTACGGATGCCGCGGTTGTCCCGAAAGCTTTGGGAGCTTGGCGCCGCGCGCTGATCGTACCACGTTTGTCCGCCTCAGCCGGTGGACGCAAACCAGCCAGGTATTGCACGTCGAACACGCGAAGTGCTGCTTCCACATTCGCGCCGATTCCGACGATGCCTTGTTCCACACTCGGACCAAGAAGCGCAACCCAAACGCCGCTGCGATTGAACAATCGCGGACGCCGCACAGCCACCGGGCTTCCGGGATGCATCACGCAATAAAGCTCCATTTGTTCCATTGCCGTTAATGGCTGAGCCGCCACATGACGCCGCACCGATGTTTTTCGGTTGCATTTCTTCATTTGTGTTAAAAACGCATGTGTTTGTTGAATTGGATGTGGTTTTCTTTAGCGGGGGTCTTCCAGGCTCCAACGAATAGGATTTTCACCGATAGGCCAATCCACCGCTCGCCTGATTGTGCGATCGACGGCAGAGGGCGCATTCTGCAAGCGTGCCGCTAGCGTCCGCGATCAACTTATCTGATGAAGAGAAATTCGACGCTCTGCGAAGGCTGGATCAATTTCGCGATTGGCGCTCTCTGGATGACAAGCGTTACTGCCTGGTTTGCGGCAAAATTATTACCGGCCGGCAAATCCGGTTGACGGGAGGCACGCGTGGAAACGGGCCGTTGCGAGTCAATTGTCCGACAGAGCGTTGCCATTCAATTCCGATGGATTGGGTGCTGCCTACTAGCGAGGTTCTGGCGAATGTTGCCTTGAAGAAAACTGCGCGCAGAGACATGGGTGCTCTGTATGTTGATCGTGGTGCTCGGCAAAACTCGATCGAATTACGTTTGCGTAAATTAGCGATGTGGTTCAGGCGGCCAGCCTAGCAGCGCCTTCGTCCCTTTGACTGTAATTTTTGTGTAAACGTCTCGCAGCAGTCTGCTCACTTCGCGTGCTCATAGGATTTTGCCCGATTAGACAATCATCCGTCGTCCCGATTGTGCGTTTGCAGCAATCAGCCAAGCTGTTCGGCGACGCCAATGAATGTTCATGTGAAATCCGACGAGCGACTGTCGATCTTACGTGCCGAGGACCAATTCAGGCGCTGGAATTCGCTCGATGACGAGCGCTTTTGCATCGTTTGCGAGAAAAAGCTCAACGGACGTCAAATTGAAATCTGGCGCTTCGCCAATGGAAGATGCGAGCTGCACTGTCCAACCGAAGGATGCATCTCCGGGCCGCATCAGTGGGTCTATCCTGGAACCCCACTGGTTTCCGATATCGTCGATCCAGATTGGTGGCGCGCTTCAGAGAGAGAGACCCAGAAGCTTTCGGGGCCGAGCGGCCAGATTCGATTCCAAAGACAGGAATAGCTGTGATCGAAACTCTTGATAGAGCCGGAGCATCAGGCACTACGGACGAGACGCTCATGCGCGATATCTCGCGGCAGCGTCACGACGCGCTCACTGAATTGTATGGGCGCCATGCCCAAAGACTCAGAGCAACCATCGATGGCGTTGTCCACGAAGAGGCCGAGACTGAAGACATTTTGCAGGAAATCCTTCTTCAGATCTGGAAGGAGGCCAATCGCTACTCACCAACAGCAGGCAAGCCGCTTGGGTGGATGGTGACGATTGCACGGCGCCGCGCCATCGACCGGTTGCGGAGACGGCAAGCTTATTCACGTGCGCGGGAACGCTATGAAAAAGGACTCGGGGAACAGCGATTCAATCCGCGCAGGGAAGCGTATGATCCATTTATCTTGAACGATCTGCGTCATTTTCTCGAGAGATGCATGCAAGCATTGCCGCGCTTACAACGCGAGGCGGTCGAGCTCGCTTTTTTCAAGGGATTGAGCCACAGCGAGATTGCCACCGAGACTAATGCTCCGCTTGGCACGGTAAAAACGCGCTTGGAGTTAGGCCTGCAAAAATTGAGTCACGCGTTGAGACCGTTGCGGCACAAAGTGTAACCGCGACTGAACACGAATAAACACGAATTCTGAGCCTGAACCCTCAATCGTGTCATTCCTGTTTTAATTCCTAGACTGTAATTTTTTCCTTTTCATGCTACACTTTGCGCAAATGGATACGCCTCAAATCACTGCTTACCTCAAAACCTATTGCGGCTGGAGTGCCGGCGTGCGCGCCGTTCTGGCAAAATATAATCTTCCCTACACAGAGAAGGATATTATTCAAAATCCGGCGTTTCGCTGGGAAATGGAAACCAAGAGCGGTCAGCCGCTTTCTCCTTGTGTTGAAATTAATGGCAAAATGCTCGCGGATGTGAGCGGCGAGGAAATCGAGCAGTACTTGATCGACAATAAAATTGTCCGGGCAAGCGACGCAGCAACGGACGTCCCGACCAATGCGCCGTGCCCGACCGAGCAGCACGAAGGCGCGGTGAAGCTCAATTTCTGATTGTCAAAAGCATTACAACGCTAAAAGGGTTGAATCGTTGAGCCGTTGAGAGGTCAAAGAGTCAAAAGGTTGAACCGTTTTAACCTTGTAACTCTTCTAACTTTTTTAACCTTTCAGCGATGAAATTCTTCGCGCGTCTCCGACCCGGAAAGAAGAAAAGCGGAAACCGCCTTTTCCGCTACGGCTGGAAGATCACGCTGCTGGCTGTAGTCGTCGCGGGCGGTTTCGCTGTTTTTTTGTTTTACGGAGCTTGGGCCCAGACGTTCGACATGAAAAAGGTCGGCGAAATGCCGGAGCGAAACACCGTCTTTGATGTCGATGGGAAAATCTACAGTCGTCTCGCCGGTGCGAACCGTCTGAAGGTCTCGCTTAACGAGGTCTCGCCGCTTTTTATTGCTGCGGTGCTAACGCGTGAAGACGCTCGCTTCTACGAGCACAAAGGAATCGATTGGAAGGGAATCCTGCGTGCTCTGGTTCACGATGTCCTGAGCGGCTCGGCCAAGGAAGGCGCCAGCAGCATCACCCAGCAGCTCGCGCGTAACAGTCTTCCACTCGGTGGCCGCACCATCAGCCGAAAATTGTTGGAGGCAATGGTCGCGCTCCGGATCGAGCATCAGTTTACCAAGCAGCAGATTCTCGAGCTCTACATCAATCGGATCTATTTCGGCACCGGCTGTTATGGGGTTGAGACCGCCTCACAAGCTTACTTTGGCAAAAACGCATCGAAGCTGAATCTTTCTGAAGCCGCGATCCTCGCAGGATTGATCCGCAGTCCAAATCGTTTTTCACCGCTGAAAAATCCGCAAGGCGCAACGATGCAGGGCAACGCCGTGTTGGATCGCATGGTCGCCTTGAAAAAAATTACGCCGGCGCAAGCCGAACAGGCAAAGATCGCGAAAATTACTCCGCATCCCAAACGTCTGCCTTTCATCCAGGAGAATTACGCAATGGACGCAGTGCAACGCGATTTGAATCAGCTGTTGACACAAGATCAGATCGATCACGGCGGACTTTCGATTTACACGACGCTCGATTCGGCCGTCCAAAACGCCGCGCAGCAGGCGCTGGAGACGCAGCTCACAAAAATCGAGCATCAATCCAACTTCCATCATCCGCTGAAGGCGAGTTATCAGCCGCCGGAGAACGGGGAAGGGGATTCGTCCATGCCGTATTTGGAAGGCGCGGTCGTTACGATCGACAACGCAACCGGAGGCATTCGGGCGCTGGTGGGTGGCCGCGATTACGCGCAAAGCAAATTCAATCGCGCGCTCGCTCCCACCAATCGGCAGGTCGGTTCTGCGTTTAAACCATTCGTTTATACAATCGCTTTCAGCCACGGCCTTCTGCCGGGTGCTGCAATTAGCGACGGTCCGATTCAGCCTGGTGAAATCGAAGGCGCCGGAAATTGGTCACCCGGGAACTCCGATGGAACTTATGGTGGTGTCCTGCCATGCTCCTACGGTCTCATCCATTCGCGCAACACCATGAGTGTGCGTGTTGGTCAATTCGCCGGGCTTGATTCCGTAAAAAAAATCGCCAATACACTCGGTCTCTCGCAAAATGTTCCGCACGGGCCCGCGATTTACATCGGTTCATTCGAGACAAACCTGAAGGATCTTACCGCGGCTTACTCCGCTTTTCCGAACGCCGGAGTGCGCAAGCAGGCTTACATCATCGAGCGCATCGATGATCAGCGGCACAAACCGATTTTTCGCGCCGCGCATATCTCCGCGCCAGCGCTCGATCCAAGCGCGGCTTGGATGACCTCGCAATTAATGGAGCAAGTCTTAACAAGCGGCACTGCCGCGAGTGCACGATCATTGGGTTTCAGATTACCGGCAGCCGGCAAAACCGGCACGACTAACGATTACAAAGATGCTTGGTTTCTCGGTTATACCAGCACGCTGACGTGCGGGGTTTGGGTCGGGTTTGATCAGCCGACCACGATTATTCCGCACGGTTACGGCGCCGCACTCGCGCTGCCGGTCTGGACACAGGTGATGAACAGAGCGGCAGACCATTATCCCGCCAAGCCGTTGCAACCGACGATGTCGATCCAGCGCGCCACCGTCTGTTCGATTTCCAATCAGCTCGCCACCACCGGCTGTCAGGCGGCGGGGACTGCTTATGATATCGACTTGCCCATCGACAAGGTGCCGACCGCTGCGTGTCAGATACATGGCGGGGAGCAGTGGCCATTTGCGCAGAGATTCACACCGTTCCCGCAGAAAGCGGCAACCTTCCCCGGTCGTTTCTTTAGATCGTTCCGGAGACTTTTCGGCGGAAGATAGGGAGCACAGGTTCAACTCTTCGCCTTGCTCAAGCCGAGATCCACCTTGTCGAGACGCCAGCGGAGCCCGCTAAAACGGAATCGGAGCTTGACTCCCTCCAGATTAACCGCGAAAACCCGCGGACTCGTAAAGAACGCGTAACGGACCTTTGACCAATCCACGGGTTGACCGATGTGCAGCTGCTGCGGGGAGCGGATCTCCTTCACGGCTTTCGGGTCGGTGATGAGCGCCCTGAGACCTTCGGGGGTAACATAAGCGTCAACTATAACGTTAATAAACTCTGGCGTAATCGATCGAGCTAATCTGGCAAGCCGCTTGTTCTTGATCGGCATCTCAGTCATCCCTGCCGGAGAAAACCACTTGATCAGCTGCGCTTTCAATGATTCGCGAACAGCTGGAAAATCGACGCGTGCGCTGAGCGCTGCTGTATTATTTGATCGAAGCGCGACGGTGAATTGCCAGAATGAAACGTACGGCGATACGCCATAAAGGAGCAGGAGAACAACGCAAATGAGTGCTACCCAGCGAATGAATCTCATTTAAAAACTCCGATCCTTCCGACGGCACATAGAATGTCTCTCGTGAGTGTCGAGGCGTCTGAAAGATTACGTCGAAGGCACGGGCCCTATCTTTTTCCAATATTGAAGAATCCGCCCGCTGCCTGGAGGAGATTTGAACTCTGTCGGTCGCGGACCGCCGGTTGGTCCCCAGCAGGCGCGCTTATGGTTCGCATCCAGAATCTCGTATATACCGCGCGTTAATTGACCGGCCTTTGGACCGCCCTCTGCAATCGAGTCCACTTGTTTTGGTCTCGTATCCGGATTGACGGTGAAGAGCCCAGCAGGATGCGTCCCGACGCCGCTCGCCTTTGGAAACCGAAATGTATTGCGATCCGTGATGAGGATTGTATTTCGCAGCACGCTCGCGGGCACAGAACGACCATTCACGACAGCGTGAGTCAATTGCCACGTCCCCGACAGCTGTTCGTAATCTTGCTCAGCGGCGGCAGATTGCGCGGTTGCACCGCCAGGTTTGCTGTTTGCGCAGCCAGCGGTGATTGCTGCCACGACGCCAATAGCTAGAATCCGGTAGTGTCCTAATAGGATCGGCGTTGCTTTAATCATGCGTGGTGTTTGCATCGAAAATCGCCATTTGTCGAGTAGAGCGTGATTGCAGCAGCCACGTTGCAAGCGATATGCTGCATTTTTTTCAGGAAGTTCTCTGCGCTGCTTATCCTTGGCTCCGAATTTCGATCTTTTGCCTTGCCGCTTCTGATCTGGAAATTAAAAATGGCGCCCATTGAAAACTAAATACGCATTGAGCATGATGGTCCTCGTCGGCAGCGTCCTTCATGTGCAGGCGGACGAAGCTTCGCCGACGCGACGAGCTTTTGCCCAGTTGAACTACCCATCCCTTGGCAGGACTATGAATAAGGGAGTCGAGTTGGTGGATAAGGGCGATTATGAAAAAGCCCGTCAATTTTTCGATGCTGCGATTGCTCAGGACCCGAAGGCATGGCCACTATATCTCAATCGTGTTAATGTCTTCGCGCATCAGCAAAAATTCGACCTAGCCATTCAAGATTTGAATACGGTGCTCCGCCTCGCGCCGGGTATTCTTCTGGCACAGGTGCTGCGTGGTCAAATATATGAACACTTGGGCAATTACGGCCGCGCCCTCGCTGATTATGATCGGATTATAAGCATCACTCCGCAGTCATTGCCGCGGAACTGCGCCTTCGCGCTCAACAGTCGAGCCTGGCTTCGGGCAACATGTCCTGATGCTTCTTTCCGAAATGCCAAGCAGGCTGTATCAGACGCGAAAAGCGCGTGCAACGACACGAGTTCGGCAGAGGCGGCTTATATTGACACTTTGGCAGCAGCGCAAGCTGAAGCAGGCGACTTCGATTCAGCGATTCGATTCCAACAGCAGGCGATTGCGCGTGCGCATGAGGAAACATGGGCCATCAAAGACCCCGAGCGTCGGCGCGCCGCTTACCAACGCCAGGTCGCCCGATACCAACGCCGGCTCGCTGCCTACGAGCTCCACCAACCCTGGCGGTCTAACTTACACTAAAGCAGCTTGGCAACTTGGCTGCCGCGATCCGCTCTACTCGTTGACGGTGGCCTTGCCGGAAAATCTGGGGCACCTAAAGTAATCGGTGCTAAGCCGCATAGAGAGGAACCTAATCAGTGGAGATCTGCCCAGAAAATTTACGGTGCAACGCCGATGGATCATTGCGCCGCCCGAGGAGCTGAATCCCGACGCGTCGGGAATTCCGTGGACTGAGATCTGCGGCTCGCCTTGCATCGCGCGGCTGTTGATGCGCAAAGGCTTTGCGAGCACGGGGGAAGTCAAAACGTTCCTGCAACCGCGTCTCAGCTCGTTGAGCGATCCGTTTTTGCTTCCAAACATGCAAGCAGCCGTCGAGCGCATTTTCGGCGCGCTGGATCAACATGAGCGCATCGTCCTTTTCGGGGACTACGACGTCGATGGAGTGACATCGGTCGCGCTCCTCGCAGAAATGCTGCTCGCTTATGGCGCAAATCCGCACTTATTTTTACCATTGCGGATGGAGGAAGGCTACGGCTTGAGCCGCGAAAGCGTGGAGCGTTGTCTAGAGCAGCATCATCCTAAGCTTTTGGTTGCGGTGGACTGCGGCACGTCGTCCGTAAGCGAGATTGTCGATCTTGCGCGACGCGGCGTGGACGTGATCGTGCTGGATCATCATGAACCCAAATCGGCGTTGCCTGATTGCGCCGCAATCGTGAATCCAAAAATCGATCCAGAATCGCCGTTTCGTGACCTGTGCAGCGTTGGGATCGTTTTTAAACTCTGTCATGCGCTTTTGAAAACGAGGCCGCTCCCCGATTTCGATCTCAAATCGAAACTTGACCTTGTTGCGCTTGGCACTGTCGCCGATATCGTCGCATTGCGAGGGGAAAACCGGACTTTCGTCCGCCGCGGCGCCATCGAAATTTCCAGATCGTCCAGGCCTGGTTTGAGAAAATTAATCGAGGTCAGCGGAACCCGGCTGCCGATTTTACCGGAAGATATCGGATTCCGGCTTGGACCTCGACTGAACGCGGCAGGACGATTGAGCACAGCTGAGAAGTCGTTGCAGCTTCTTCTCACAAAGGATGAAATGGAAGCTGCCGCGCTCGCTGATTTTCTCGACAAGCAAAATCGGGCGCGGCAGGAAATTGAAAAGCAAGTCTTGTTTGCCGCCGAGGAGCAGATCAGACGCGAGTTTGATCCGATGCGTGATGCGGCAATTGTCGTGTGGGCACGCGAGTGGCATGCGGGCGTGCTGGGAATTGTCGCGTCGCGAATTTCCAGGAAATATCATCGGCCGGCGATTGTGATCGGGTTCGAGGCAAACGGCATCGGAAAGGGCAGTGGGCGCAGTATCGAAGGTCTTAACTTGGTTGAAGCGTTGAACCGCTGCAGTGGAGCTTTGCAGAAGTTCGGCGGACATGAAATGGCAGCTGGCCTAACGATGCAAGAGAAAGACCTCGACCTTTTTTCGAAAGCTTTTCATCGCGCGGCGCGCGAACTTTTGTCAGATGAGGATTTATCCGCCGCGGCAAATTTGCGCATCGATCATGAGCTCGCGTTTTCTGAACTCAATGGCGATTTTCTCCACTGGCATGAAATGCTCCAGCCATTCGGCAATGGAAATCCGACGCCGCTTTTTTTTGCCCGCGAAGTCGAGCCGGTCGCGCCGCCGCAGGCGGTAAAGGAGAAGCATCTCATTTTGCGCCTGCGCCAGCGCAATCATCATCGGCGCGCGGTCTACTTCGATTCGGCAAAGACGCCGCTGCCGCCTGCGCCGTGGGACATCGCATTTCGGATCCGAGCGGATGAATACGAAGGCGAAATTACGTTGGGCATGCAGGTCCAGGCGGTGCGGACGGCGGAGCCAAATTGAAGCACCAAGTTCCAGAGAAACATCAATCGTTAGAACTCAAAACGAGCAGTGCGGTGTCCATTGATTATTGGAGCTTGGAATCTCTCTGCGGATTGAAGCTTGGCGCTTCGAGGTTGTGAGGTGATGTACATTCAGGGCTAAAGCTGTGCTGTTCGATGATCGACATCTCAGAAAAACTTGAGGAATTAGGTTGGATTCCGCGCCCGAAACTTCTGGCGCTACGTCGTCTCGGCATCGAGATCGTAGAGGATTTGCTCACGCATTTTCCACGTCGTCACGAAGACCGAACGGAGTTTCCGAAATTTCCGCATGAGGAAAGCGACGTTCCCATTTGTCTTTGCGGCGAAGTAATCAAAACTTCGCTGCGCCGTTTTGGCGGATGGAAAAAAATCTTCGAGGCAACTCTGCAAGAGTCCCACGCAAACGCCCTGAGCGAACCGCTCGTGTGCCGCTGGTTCAACCTGCATTACGTGCAAAAGATGATCGCGACGGGCCAGCGTCTTGTTGTCTTTGGCAAACCGCGCCTCCGTGGAAAGCGAATCTGCATGGATCACCCGGAGTTCGAAGTGATCGAAAACGACGCGGAAATCTCGATCCATTTCCGGCGCATCACACCGATTTATCCTGCCACCGAAGGTCTTTCGCAGCGCACACTGCGCAGCATCATCTACCGACTGTTAAATGAGCTTTCCGATGGACCGATAAAAGCGCTCGCCCCAGCCGGTCTTGTTCATGGAGAAAGAGGTGACGCGATCCGCGCGTTTCATTTCCCCGAGAACTGGAAAGCGCGAGACGCCGCGCGCGAGCATTTGGTTCTCTCCGAATTCTTCGCAATGCAAATGTTAATCGGGTCGCGACGAACGGAATCGTCCATTCGCCTTGGTGGGTCGCACTGCGGCGCTGGTGCGCTGCTGGAGAAGTTTCTAGCTGGACTCCCGTTCGAGCTGACCGGTGCGCAGACAAAAGTGATCGCGGAAATTCGGCGCGATCTGGCGGCGAGTCATGCGATGAACCGTTTGTTGCAGGGGGACGTGGGTTCGGGCAAAACGGTCGTCGCAATAGCAGCGATCTTGCTCGCGATCGAAGCCGGGTATCAGGCCACGTTCATGGCACCGACACAGATTTTGGCTGAGCAGCATTACGATGTGTTGCGGCGCTGGCTCGAGCCGCTGGGAGTACACATGGCGCTTCGAACAGCAGCGCGGCAGGAGGAAAGTTTTCTTCCATTGATGGTCGCTGACGAAAATCCGAACGTGCTCATTGGCACGCACGCGCTGCTTTACGACACTGTCTCATTCTCGAATCTGGGACTCGTTGTCATTGACGAGCAACACAAGTTCGGCGTCGCCCAGCGCGCTCGACTGACAGCGCGTGAGCCAGCGCCGGACGTGCTGGTGATGACAGCTACGCCGATTCCACGGACGCTCACTATGACTGTTTACGGTGACCTTGATGTTTCGATTATCGATGAGATGCCGCGCAATCGAGGAAAAATAGTCACTGCTGTGCGGGATGAGTCGAAGCTAGGCGAGGTTCTAAGTTTTTTGCGGAAGCAATTAGAGGCTGGGCGGCAGCTCTACGTGATCTATCCATTAATCGATGAGAGTGAAAAATTGGATGTGAAAGCCGCGGCCGCGGAGTACGAATTGTGGCGAGAACGGTTGCGTCCGTATCCCTGTGAATTGATCCATGGCCGTGTCCCGCCGGAGGAAAAGCAAAAGATCATGGAACGTTTTCGCGGCGGCGATTCTAGCGCATTAATCAGTACGACGGTGATTGAAGTCGGTGTCGATATT
>QHOD01000175.1 GCA_003218615.1 Verrucomicrobiota bacterium | reverse complement strand
CTAAATCTTCCTTCTGGAAATTTTAATTCCCAAAGTAAGCGCCGCGCTTTGTATCCATCGAGATTCACAACGGTGATTGGTTCACCGGTCGTTTCGCAAAGCTGCCGCGCGACGAGCAACGCCGCGAAATGATTGCGGGAAGGCACGTCCCATTCACGGGTGCCGATAAAAATCCCGGATTGTTTATCCGGCGGCACCGAAAAATTCCATTGTTTATCTTTGACCGGATAAGGCGTCGGAATAAACGCGACTGTGTTGGGATTATCTTTCCAACGAGCGCGTTGATAGATTTCCGCAGCTTCAGGTGTCGTGGCGATACATCCATCGGCTTGCGCCAGAATCCTCATGAAGCGCGACAGCTTCGCGCGGTCACACAACTGTTGTGCAATCTGGTGGAGTCCAGTTTCCTTCAACGAAACAACGACCGTCCGTCCTTGCTTCTGGAGTTCGCCCAGTGCGCGCTCCGAAGCCCGGAATTCGCCGCGCAAAAGAAGAAGAACCGGTGTTCCTTCTGCGATCGCCCGGCGTGGATCGTGGTGAAAAACTCCGCGCGTGCACGCAGCGTAACCGTGAAAATTGATCGGCGGATGTTCGCCTTCGCCTGGGCCAGTCGTCTCTTGGAAATGCTGCTCGGGGTCGCGACCGCCCGGGTTCAGAACGGTCAACCGAAAATCGTCTGCGCTTTGTGATGTCATTATCCGATTAGCCCGCGAATCACGCGAATTGACGCGAATAGATCAAAGAGAAACATCGGATAGATCCGCTTTGGTTTTGATGTGCTGTGTACACCTCGAAGCAAGCCCCAATAATCGCGTAGCTCTCTTTCTTATAAATGATTTCCGTCATCTTTATTCGCGTAAATTTGCGTGATTCGCGGGTTAGAGTTCAGCTGAGTCTGCGCCCGGCGACGCCATTGTTATTGGTCAAGATCGCTCGGAGGCGGGGTCGCTGATCTTAGAAGCGTCTCATCCTCGTTCTCTTGATCGAGCGGTTTAACCGGCATCGCGCGCCGAATCTCGACAGGCTTTTGTTCTTGCGGCTCAACCGGGATCGCTTTTCTAATCGGAACAACGGACTGGGCAGCCTGATTCCCCCTTTCTCCTGCCGGTCCGCTGCCACTTGCGGGCGGGCGATTCAGGTCAATCGCTCCTGCCGGTGTTGGCGTCGCCTGGCTTTCGCCGGCTTGATTTTCGATCTTTTGCTTTTCGGCCGTTTCCTTTTCGGGTTCCGGCGTTGGTTCGGGTTTCAGAGTCGGCTTCTGTGAATTGTATGGGTCTTTGTCGGCCAACAACGTCGGACTCTTTATGACGACTGGTGTGACTTCGCTAAGATCCACGGCCAGCGCGGCGCGGGGCAATTCTCCAGAAGGAAGATTTCGCGCAAGGCGGGCGCGCGGTTCGCCGTGGACATTACACGGCTCGGTGGGCGCCTGCGCGGGGGTCGCGATTTCCATGTAAGTCGTGCGTCGTTGAACGGTATCGCCGTTAGCCGTTCTCACGGCGTCATAGCACTTGTCGGTCGCAAGCAAACCGGACCTCCAGCAAATTTCCACCTGCTTCAGATTTGCCGGCTGCTTAATTTCTCGCGGCGGATAATGCTTGACCGCCGCGTTCATGATATCGACCCAAACCGGCAAGGCGAGTTCACGCCCGAACGCGCCGCGATAAATCTTTTGCGGCTTATCGAACCCCGTCCAAACGGCGCAAGTAAAATTGGAATCGTACCCGGCAAAGAGGGCATCGGTAAAATCGTAGGCGGTGCCGGTCTTGCCCGCCGCCGGCATCTTTTTCAGACCAAATTGTTTGTAGGCAGCTTTCCCCGTTCCTGATTGGAGCGTGTCGACAAGACAGGAATGCACTTCGTAAGCGGTTTCGGGTTTGATAACTGTTTGCCGGCTGCGATCGCGCTCCGCGTCCCACACCACTGTCCCGTCCTTTTCTTCGATGCGTTCCAAAATGTGCGATGCGCTTGGCCGCCATCCGCCATTTGGGAAAATCGTGTAAGCCAGGGCGAGCTCAGCGAGTGTGACTTCGCTGCTGCCGAGAAACGTTGCCGGATACGGACGAAGCGCGGAACGAATGCCAGCCGCAGAACAAAGTTGCAGGATCGAGTCGACGCCGGCGTTCATCCCGATTCGGACGGTTGCGCCATTCTTTGATTTGACCAGCGCCTGCCTCGCTGTCATTGGGCCTTCGTAGCGGTTTTCAGCGCTCTCCGGTCCCCATTCGCCGAGAATCCCCGTTGTGCCACCAATCATGACTGCGCGGTTATCGAGCGGCGAATCTTCCGTGAGCGAGCCGGGGAACATTCCTTTTTCAAAAGCAGCAGCGTAAACGAACGGAAGCATCGCTGTTCCGGCCGGCCGTCTGGCTTGCAGGGCGCGGTTGTACTGGTTGTGCTCGAAATCGCGCCCGCCTACGAGCACCAGAATGTCGCCCGTCTCGTTATCCAGCCCGATTACTGCGCCCTGAAGATATTCAGGCGCGGGTCGGGCTGGGGTCGTGCCGTTTGTTTTACGAAAAGTGGATGCGTACTCGGCATAAGTCCGATGATTATAGTCGGGATGTTTTTCAATCCGTTCGAGATTCGCGCGGAGGGAATCCTCAGCAACCTTCTGAAGATCGACATCGATTGTTGTGTGAATCCGAAAGCCTTCGTTCATCGCGCGATCCCATCCCACTTCGGCAATTACCTGCTGGCGGATGTAATCGACCGCGTAAGTTTGTCCCTGCGCGTTCTGCCGGCTCCCGATGACGATTTGTTCCTTTCGGGCAGCGGCACATCGTTCGCGGCTGATAAAATCAAGATCGCGCATCCGATCCAGTGCGTAATTGCGCACTTCCAGGGAAGCGGTGTGATCGGTCCACGGTGATAATCTGTTTGGACTCTTAACCAGACCGGCGAGAGTGGCGCACTCCGCCAGCGACATTTCACGTGCGGATTTGCCGAAGTAACCCCGCGCCGCCGCTTCCGCGCCGTAGAGGCCGCCGCCGAAATAAATCCGGTTGAGATAAAGCTCCATGATTTTTTGCTTGCTGAAGTTCTCCTCAATTCGGCGGGCCAGAAAAATTTCCAGCAGCTTGCGACGGAACGTTTTTTCTTTGAGAGCAAAACTGTTGCGCGCGAGTTGCTGGGTGATTGTGCTTCCGCCCTGGCGCACGTGGCCGGCTGTTACATTTTTCAACGCTGCACGGACGATCCCAAGAACATCGTATCCGCGGTGCTGATAAAATTTTGCGTCCTCCACCGCGACGACTGCGTTGATGAGATCGCGAGGCAACTGATCATATGGGACCGTCTCGCGATTTTCGACGTAGATTTGACCAAAGATCTTGCCGTTTCGGTCGAGAATCACGCTGGCCGATTCCATTTGTTCGAGTTTGTTTAAATCGAAACTGCCCGCCTGCCCTTCCATGTCGGCGACCAGAATTGAAACGTAAACCGCAAAGACAACCCCGAGCACGACGACGACGGCGAGCGGAATGTAGAATCGAGGTCCCGAATACCAGGGCGGCCGAAAACGGTAGCCCGGCGGAGGCCGCAGATATCTCGTGGATGTTCTCAAGTTTCGGAACAAATCGGTCGCGCAACTTAGGTCATCGATTTAACGATTCAATGATTTAACGATTTGACCAATGACGACTGGCAACCCCGCTTTGATCGAGTTTATCCGCAGAGAAATCAAAGAGCACGGCCCGGTCTCGTTTGCCTGGTTCATGCAACAGGCGCTCTATCATTCCCAGCATGGATATTATTCTTCCGGCCGGTGCGCGATCGGACGGCGGGGCGATTACTTCACAAACATCAGCGTCGGCCCGCTTTGCGGGCAATTGCTGGCAGCACAATTTGCGGAAATCTGGGAACGACTCTGTAACTCCGATAGCCGTCGAGAGCAGGGGATCGACGACTTCATCATTGTCGAGCAGGGCGCCCATCATGGCGATTTTGCGCGTGATTTCCTTGAGTCGGCGCGCAATGGCTATCCGGAATTTTTCGCCGCTTTGTGCTACCGGATTATCGAGCCATTCCCAATCCTGCAAGATCGACAAGCACGAGCGCTTGCGGAATTTCCAGGTAAAATCGAGTGGCGCTCTTCAATCGATGCGCTCGAGCCATTTACCGGAGTTCATTTTTCCAACGAACTGCTCGATTCGATGCCGGTGCATCTGATCGATTCGCAATGTGGGAAGGGCCTTAGCGCCGAGATCGAATGCGTATGGCTGGAAAAATTTGTTGCACTGAACGGCGATATGTTTGCATTCGTCGATCAACCGATTGCCGATCAAAGCTTGCGCGACCATCTGGAGAAATTGCCCGCGCGGCCCGCCGGTTACCAAACCGAAGTAAATCTGGCTGCCCTCGATTGGATCGACAATCTATCGCGCAAGCTAGAGCGCGGTTACGTCCTCGCGATTGATTACGGCTATTCGCTCGAGGAGTTTTACGCGCCACATCAATCCGCCGGAACGCTCCAGGTTCGCGCGCAACATCGACATCTTGATTCGCCATTTGAGCAAATCGGGCAGGCCGATATGACTGCGCACGTGGATTGGACGAGCATTGCCGGACGTGCAGAAGAGAATGGCCTGCGCGCGGCCGGATTCACCGACCAACATCATTTTCTAGCAGGAATCATTTCCGAGTGGCCGGACCTCGCGCAGGGTGTCGATCCAAAAATAAAGCGCGCTCTGCAAACGCTGCTCCATCCAGAAATGCTCGGGCGCACCTTTCAGGTGCTTGCTCTTGCAAAAGACGTCGATATTCCGACCCCGCTT
>QHOD01000174.1 GCA_003218615.1 Verrucomicrobiota bacterium | reverse complement strand
TCAACTTCATCGTCATCAATGACGCCGACGCCTGGCTGATCGCGCAACCGTGCCCGGTGAACTTGATATCCTCCAAGCCACCGCTGACGTCGAACTTTACGCCAAGATGAATCTCATCGCCGCACGCTGGATTATCGCCATGCACCCGGACCGCCGCGTCGGCAAGCTCTCCAAAATTCCGTGGTCGGCGCGAATGATCGAGAATGACCTCCTGATAAAGCTCTTCGATTTCCGGGATCATGAAAAGAAACGCACGGCGTCGCGGAGAATTTCAATCATTCGATCGATTTCCTCTGTCGTGTTGTAAAAGTAAAAGCTCGCGCGAGTCGTCCCCGATACGCCAAACCGCCGCATCAGCGGCTGATTGCAATGATGGCCGCCACGCAACGCCAGGCCATACTGATCGGCGAAGGTGGTCAGATCGTGCGGGTGCGCCGCATCCATTACAAATCCAACCAGCGCGCCGCGCTCCTCATTTGGCCCGAAAACACGCGTCCCCGGCAATTCCGTCAGACGCTCAGCTGCGTAGCGAGCAAGGGTCGAGTCGTGTTCGAAGATGGCGGGGCGTCCGATACGCTCGATGTAATCAATCGCCGCCGCGAGCCCGATCGCGCCCGCAATATTTGGTGTCCCGGCCTCAAATCGGTGGGGCGCTTTCTTAAACGCGCTCTTTTCAAGGGTAACGATCACAATCATTTCACCGCCGCCATGCCATGGCGGCATTGAATCAAGAATCTCGGCCCGTCCGTAAAGCGCTCCGATTCCGGTCGGGCCACACATCTTGTGTCCGGAAAACGCGAGGAAATCACAGCCCAGATCCCGTACATCGAGTGGCAAATGTCCGATGCTTTGCGCCGCGTCCACGAGCGTGAGCGCGCCGATTGCGTGCGCCTTCGCACAAAGTTCGGCGACCGGATTGATTGTACCGAGCGAGTTTGAAATGTAGGTAAAGGCAAAAAGCTTCACTTCACTCGTAAGCAACGAAGGAAGCTTTTGGAGATCGAGAGTGCCATCATCGAGAACTGGCACGAAGCGGAGTTTGGCGCCGGTTCGCTCCGCTAACAACTGCCACGGCACCAGGTTGCTGTGATGCTCCATTTCCGTGAGAAGGATCACATCTCCTCCGCCAATAAATCTTCCGCCCCATGCCTGGGCTACAAGATTGATGCTTTCCGTGGTTCCGCGCGTGAAGACGATCTCGTCAGCGCTTGCCGCGCCGATGTATTCCGCGACGCGCTGACGCGATTTTTCGTAAGCTTCCGTCGCGCGCGAGCTCAGCGTGTGCAGGCCACGATGCACATTTGCGTTCTCGTGCTCGTAATAACGCCGAAGCGCGTCGATGACGGCGCGTGGCTTCTGCGACGTTGCCGCGCTATCAAAATAAATCAGAGGATGACCATGCGCCTGCTCGTGAAGAATCGGGAAATCCTCGCGGATGGCCCTCCAGTCCACAACGGTGGTAGCAATCTTGTGCACAGCATAATCTGCTCCGCACGCTGCCGAGCGCCACTTTATTCAGAGAAGTAATCTGTAGGGGAAGCCCTTGGCTTACCACGGGACGCTGACAACGTCCCCTACAGTTTTGCATTCATTAGCTCAACCGCCTCGGTCGAAGTGCGCACAGGGACGATTTCGAAATCAATCAGGTCATTCCAGTTGGCAATCCAGCGGTCGAATAACGCGAAATCTTCTGTTTGCATAAGCTGCCAGCAGACTTTGAAATCTAAATCGATCCAACTGGAAACGTAACCGAGCCCTTCGGGCATCATCCGTCCCTTTTCGCGGAAGCGCCGATAGATTTCTTGCGCGGCCCCTTCTTTAAAACGCTCGATGACCATGTAGAGCATGGGAGAAAGTTAAAAGGGTTAAAAATGTTACAAAAGTTACAACCTTCAAGCAGGCAAGCCGTCGCCATTTTAACAATGTAACCCTTGTAACTTTTTTAACTCGATTTCAGTTCTTGGTTTACTTCAGCAAACGCGTTGACGGCGAATTCCAAATCTTCACGCGAATGCGCAGCGGAGACTTGCGTGCGCACGCGCGCGGTGCCATGCGGCACGACCGGATAGAAGAAGCCAATAACGTAAACGCCTTTCTCCAGCATGCGCGCTGCGAACTTCTGCGATTTGGCGGCGTCGCCGATCATGATGGGCACGATGGGATGCGTGCCGGGCTTGATCGTCAGGCCGTGTTCGGTCAACGCGGCGCGAAAATATTTTGTGTTCTCTTCGAGCTTGTCGCGCAATTCGGTGGATGCGCTGAGAAGTTCGAGCGCTTTCAGGGTCGCGGCGACGATGTGCGGCGCGACACTGTTCGAAAATAAATATGGGCGCGAGCGTTGCCGCAAAAGATCGACAATCTCTTTGCGGCCGCTGGTGAATCCGCCGCTCGCGCCGCCGAGTGCTTTGCCGAGCGTGCCGGTGATGATGTCGATCTTGCCCATCACGCCGCGATATTCGTGCGTGCCGCGCCCGGTCTTACCGAGGAAGCCAGTGGCATGCGCGTCGTCGATCATGGTGAGCGCGTCGTATTTTTCGGCAAGATCGACAATCGCCGCCAAATTCGCGATGGTGCCGTCCATCGAGAAGCAGCCGTCGGTGGCGATCAACCGGAAGCGCGCATCCTTCGCGGCGCGCAACTGCGCTTCCAAGTCGGCCATGTCGTTGTGCTTGTAACGAAAGCGTTGCGCTTTGCAGAGCCGGACGCCGTCGATGATGCTAGCGTGATTCAGCTCATCGCTAATGACTGCGTCTTTGTCGGTGAGCAGCGTTTCGAACAAACCGCCATTGGCGTCGAAGCACGACGGATAGAGAATCGTCTCTTCGGTGCCGAGGAATTTCGTGAGCGCGGCTTCCAGCTCCTTATGAATGTCCTGCGTGCCACAGATGAAGCGGACGCTCGCCATGCCGAAGCCATGCGAGTCGAGCGCCTCCTTCGCCGCGGCGATAAGTGCCGGATGATCGGCGAGGCCCAAATAATTATTTGCGCACATATTGAGCACGCGTTTGCCATCCGCGACGGCGATGTGGGCATCCTGCGGCGTGGTGATGATTCGCTCCGTTTTATAGAGACCCTGCGATTTAATTTCCTCCAGCGTGGTGGAAAGCTGTTTTTCGAATTCGACGAGCATAGGTGGATCGCAGATTACCCGCCTGGGGTCGCGCGGCAACCTACGGCGTGGTGGGCGCGGATTTGAATGGATCAAAAGAGATTGTGATGTCCATCCGCGAAATCCGCGTAATTCGCGGTAAAGAATAGTCTTGCAAGGGCCTGTGAATAACTGTTAATAACTTGCCTGATCTTCCTTGCGTAGCTCACAAACATTACTTGTTGGGCCAGCCGTGATCGGGGCACTTTTCCTCGGTGCCTGCGGGACAACGCAGCGCGCACTGCCGCCATACGAGCGACCGCTGGCGAAAACCGATTTTCAAAATGTGCGCACGACAGCGTACACCCACACGGAAGCAGACCATCGCGAATATAGCAATCACAACGCGCTCGGCGGAGAATTGCACGCGGCGGGGCCGCCCATTCGCCGAGCGGAAGCAGTGCCGCGTGCAATTCCCGTCTATGAAGTTCCGCGCGCTATTCCAGTCGAAGAGCCCGTCGAGACAGAAGTGCGCGTTTCCTATTCGCCGCAGTTGCAACCATTCTCGATGTCGGAGAGACGAACAACAGTTAGGACGAAGCGAGGACGAGCTACATTGTCAGCTCCAACGCGGCTGGTTCCCGGGAGCGCGGCGGCGGATTGGTCGCGCTGGCCCGCAGGCACAGTCTTCCGTTTGCTTTCAACCGGGCAAGTGTATCGCGTGGAGGACTACGGCTGGGCGCTCTCCGGTCGCAATACGATCGACCTCTATATGGCCAATCAGCGCGAGATGAATTCGTGGGGCGCGCGTGAGGAGGGCATTCAAATCCTGCAATGGGGCGATCCGCAACAAAGTTTGCAATTCCTGCAGTCGCACCAGAACTACAAGCATATCAAACGCATGGTGCTCGAGCTGGAAGGGCGCCATAAACAAGCAGCGGCTTTGCGGTAGTCGCAGGTAATTCGAGCAGTCCCCTGCTCGGTGGCGGAAACAATCGGCGAAGCCGCAATCCGTTTACGGAGCGCCGCAACCACCGCAAAGCTGGCAGGACTGCGTTGTCGGGTTTACGAGGTCCCATCCGGGCATAGCTGAACTTTGAATTTTGCGCGCGCGCGCCACCCGTGGACGACGAACTTCGATGAGACTTTCGGGGACACTGGCCGAGAAATCCTTTTTGGAAAGCCGACACAGTATTCGTCCTTGCTAATTCGAATGTTTTGCTCTTTCACAGGGAATGGCTGCCTTCACGTGGCCCGCTCGCGCTGTCGCGGAACCTGGCGTTTCATCTGCCCGCTCGCACGCGACGCAGATGGGCAGCTGGACTGAACAACAATGCTCGGAGCAAGAGACCAGATGAACAGGTTAGGCGATCTCGGCCGCCGCACTTACCGCACTGGCCGCCGGTTCGGGGCATCACGGCCCGCGGCTATTGTTTATTACGCGTTGTGCGCCGTATCCAGGATTCTTGTTCCTCATTCTTGCGAGTTTCAACAGCTTCGCTGCGATTACCATCGTGCAGCATATATTAGGGTTGCTGACAGGCGGCCTACTCCTGGCTTGCTGGCATCAGATCCTACGATTCCTAGAAGTCGGGGCCATTCACCGATACACCAATAAGATTGCCGGCGTGTTGCTACTGGCAATTTATCTTCTCTCCAGCCAGCCAATCGTGGCAGAGCACGAGCTTCGCCCGGAAGCGATCACTCCTTTTTTCGCGGTGTTGGACATTTTTCTCACGCTGAAATTTTTCGAGCAGCGCTACCTTCGTGGAAAACAGTGGCATAGCGCATGGCTCGGCGCTGCGGTGGTTTTCGTTTCGTTCTTCCTGCTATCGCTCAAACCGAGTTTCGGCCTGGCTGCGCTGTTCGCCACACTCCCGGTTCTCCTGTCGCTGTTTCACAGAAAGGCGACATGGATTGAGCGGCTCATCCTCCTCGCTGCTGCCGCGATCTCCGCGCTTCTACTCGTTTTGCCGGAGCATCACCTCGCGAAATCGGATTCGATGGCGACAAGTTTTCTGCCGGAAACGCTGTTTTACGTTCATGCCAATCTGATCGCGGACCAGATGGACGAGGACATCGCTTGCGGTGATTGCGGGCAACGCGGCTGCGAATGGCTCGACCGGATAAAGTCTGAATTGCGCGAGGAAATGCGCCGTTCATGGGAACTCAATCCAAACTATCGATCGTTGGGCTTTGACCCCGATTACCTTATGTACACCTCGGAAAAAATCCGGCAGTGGCGAGAAAAATTCTTCCAGGGCGAAGATGCGAAGCGGTTTCGCTTCTACTGGTATTATGCCGAGCGAGCTCTCATGAAACACCCTGCGCGAGCCCTCGCAAAAGTGTGGCGGCAGATGCGGCTGTTTTATTCCGCGCGGAATCCTGCTTTCGCAACCGGCCGCGAGATCGCTTTGACGGAGCCCTATCGCCGCACTGTCGAAATGTTGCAAAACCCGGCATTCCGCTCCACGTTTTTGCGGTTTCCGCCAAGTAAGAAATATGAGGCTGCTTGCGCTTCGGCAGCTTCCGCGCATTGGGCCGTGTCGCAGCTCCAGCGCATCCGGCGGTGTAATCAAGTGCTGGCGCGAGCCTACCTTCCAGTCTTCTGCGCCGTTTTGCTCGCGAGCGGACTGCTACTCTGCTCGGAGAAGCTCAGGTTCGCGTTTGGGATGCTATGGCCTGCGACTCTGCTCATTTATTCCTACAACTTCGGCACGTGTCTTGAGACTGCGATCATTCATTCGCTGGACAACCCCAGATATATGACGGTCCAGTTCTCGTTCACACTCCTGGCTGTGTTCGTTGGCATCTATTTTCTGATGAACCCCAAACCAATAGTTTCAGCGAAACCGCCGATGGCAAAACTCATGTGATCGACGAAGGACAGGGCGCGGAACTGTGGATGTGCAATCACCTGTTACGACCCATACTTTTCGTGGATTTACTGACGGATCGCCAGAGCCGCATAAGTTCTGAGCCAATGCGGCTCTTGCCGCGAAGTCATGCCAAG
>QHOD01000173.1 GCA_003218615.1 Verrucomicrobiota bacterium | reverse complement strand
ACGTTGGGTGCGCACAACCTTTCGAACGGCGCTACGGTGAGGATTGACCAGGTGAACCCGGGTACAAGCGCCGCCAACGGCATCTTCAAGATCGGCAATGTCACGACGAAAACGTTCGACCTGTTCAACAAAGACACGGGGTTGCCGGTTCCCCCTAACGGCGCCTACGTTGGCGGCGGCAGGTGGAGCTATTATCCGCCCCACCCCTACATCGACTCCGGCGGCGGCGCCGATCTGACGAATGTTTTCTACCGGGTGACGGGGGACGATGCCTTGGGTACCTTCCAAGGGACGCTAGTCTCCGTAAACGGCGTGGATCGGAACAAAACCACCGGGAAGAAGTTTCGAGTCTGGCAGCGGGGCCTGCTGGATAAGGGACGACTTCTCCTGGACGCCGATCTGACCGATGCGGGTGGCAACCCTCTGCCCGCCAAAAAATACAACTTCACTTTCTTCGGGATCGCCACCCCCGGTCCAGTGCTTCAGCCAACGCTTCACGGGCGGCAGCAACCACCTCATCCCTGAGCGGGCCTGAATCCCAAAGCGGCAGGTAGTTAATCGCCTCTCGTACGAACTCCTGTTTTCCTCGACGGGTCACGCTTCAAACTTGGAAAGAAATTTTGCAGCAGCCTGCAGTACGATTACCGGAACAAGAGCCGTGAAAAAGGAGCAACGGTTTAATCCGTTCGTGGATCTGGTTCATGGCAAGCTGAACGCAAACGGCTACGCGTTCTCCGTAGATGACGCCGTAAGTTTTGAGAATCAGCCTGGTGAGGGAACCGATGCAGCGTTGTCTCTCGTGTCTATTCTTTCACTTCTAAAAACGGGGATGCGTTTCGCGCAATCGCGTTACGTTATCGCCGCAATTGTTCTGACTGGCGCCGCCACAACGGCCTATCCAGCAAGGGAAGCCAACGTCAGAGTGACTGCGGCCGGTTACAATCTGCACCTCGACGGAAAGCCTTTTGCCATCAAAGGGATGAACTACGCGCCGGTACCAATCGGCACCGCTCCGGGTAATGTTCCCTTTGGCGATTACTTTGTGCCGATTTACGCGAACGTTTGGAAGCCCGATATCGACAAAATTCGCGAGGCCGGCGTCAATGTGATCAAACTGTATGCCGGTGATCCTGATCTAAACGCCGGCGCACCCGGAACGGCTGGAAATTGGAAGGATTTTCTCGATTACTGCTGGAACGGCGGAGCCAATCCGGTTTACGTCGTGATGTTTTCCTTCACACGTGGGGACTTGATCGCCAAAGGTGGTGACGAGCTGAAGGCTTATAAAAGCCAGTACCAGAAAATGGTAAAAAGCACGGTCAAGCATCCGGCGGTCTTCGGATACATAATCGGCAACGAAATCTTCGATGGCGTAACCAGAAACGCCCAGTTCTGGACGAACTTTGGGCAATTGATCGATGCAGCGAAGGCTGCGGGCGTTAGCCAGGGCGAGCGGCCATTCCTTATGTCTGCGACCAAGGATGATTACACGGCTGCAAACAGTTGGCCGGCGATCAAGCTGGGCGAACAATCCGGCAAGCTCAAAAATCTCGATGCATGGGCAATCAACATCTATCGCGGACCGGAGCTTGGCGGAACCGGGGATCCGATTTTCACCCAATATTTGGCGCTCATGAACAAGCTTCATATTAAAAAGCCGCTTATTCTCGGGGAATGGGGCACTCCACATACCACCCGGCCAGCGCCTGGTGTTTACGGCCAAACCGCTACAATCCCAATCACAAACCTGGATGATGTGCCTGAGAGCCAGATGGGCACAGGTCAGCCCTATTTCGCGGCCGTTCCTGTCGCGACGTTCCTGACTTCGCAATGGAACGCGATCAAGGCGAACCTTGGTGCGGGCGGCAATCAGGTTTGCGTCGGCGGATTCATCTTCGATTGGTGTGATGAGTACTACAAGGCTGGCAACAACTACTCGCAAGTTGGCGGTCCAAATGCGGCCTTTCAGAGCGCTCTTTTTGCTGGAAGCTATTGGGACGAGGCCGGATTCGGAATCACCGGCGCGGTGGACCAATCTACCTACGGATCGAATAAGCCGAACATTTCCCGGACACTGTTCAAGGGGTACGACGCGGTCAAAACATTCTACAACGCTTCGTCGCACACGGGCGCGGAGCTATATCGTCCGGCAATCGGGCGACGATAAATGCGAAGCCTCTGCTCCAAGTGCTCGCGAAACCTTTGAGTTGTTCGTTTCCATTTGCGTAAACTGAACAAGCGCGGCTAACTTAAGACCCGTGTTCAGCTTGACCATGCTCGGCAGCGGCAGCGCGGGAAACAGCGCACTGGTCGCGACCGAGCATTGCAAGATTCTTGTCGATGGCGGCTTGAGTGCGCTGTGCCGAAAGTTTCACGTGCCGATTTATTGCAATGCGCTTACCGCAGAAGCGATTCGCAGCGACGGATTATTCGAGCAAGTGGCCGCGGCGACCAATTGGCGAATCTTTCGCACCGGCTCGGAGTTCTCAATCTGCGACATGACCGTGCAAACGTTCCCGGTGCCGCATGACGCGGTCGATCCGCTCGGTTTTGCTTTTCACGCTGGCTCCGGCGGTCTCGGCTTCATCACCGATCTCGGTTACCCGACGAAGATGGTGATCGAGCGATTGCGCGAAGTGCAGACGCTCGTCATCGAAACCAATCACGACGAAAAACTTTTGCAGAACGACACGCACCGGCCGTGGCCGGTAAAACAGCGGATTCAATCGCGGCATGGGCATCTCTCGAACGCGGCGGCAGCGGGCGTGATCGAGGAGTTATTGTCGGGAAAAATCGAGCGCGTGGTTCTCGGACATCTCAGCCGGGATTGCAACACGCCCGAGCTGGCCGTGACCGCTGTGCGCGGCTCGCTGGCAAAGCACGGCAAGATCGACCTAGAAATCCACATCGCCAGTCAATCAAAAATCAGTGCGCGATTTCGAATCGGTGAAACAAACTCTGGGCCGTTTCAGCCGACTTTCGAAAATGCATTCTTCCAGGTTATCCCCGCTTAGCTACCTGCCACACTAATTTCGCCAACTCGACACGGATTGCTTTGTTTGATTCGTTACAATTCGTGCTAATTCGTGTCTCGAGAAATGATTATCCGCGACGCGCTCGAATCCGATCTCCCGGCCATCATCGACATTTACAATGCCACTGTGCCGACGCGCATGGTAACAGCCGAGCTTGAACCAACCACGGTCGAAGCGCGTTTGCCCTGGTTCCGCGAACATTCGCCGGACCAACATCCAGTCTGGGTGGCGGAATCCGACGGCCGTGTGATTGGCTGGCTGGATTTCAAAAAATTCCTGCCACGCTGCGCATATCGCGGCACGGCTGAGATCAGCGTCTATGTCGACGAAAAATTCCGGCGTCGCGGCGTGGCCCGACGTTTATTGGAAGAAGCAATCAGCCGCGCGTCGTCGCTCGGGATCACGGCCATTGTTGGTCTGATTTTCGGGCATAACGAGCCGAGTCTAAAATTATTTGAGCGGCTCGGGTTCCAGCGCTGGGGGCTACTCCCGGCTATCGCACGGCTCGGTAGTGTGGAGCGTGACCTCATCGTGATGGGGCGGCATTGTCCCGCGCGCCATGACGCGACCGTGGAATCTCCAGCGCAGGCATCGGGATTTGGCAATCAACTTAACGATTCTCTTAGCCTGATGCGCACGCTGATGCAGTACCGCCAGGAGCCGATTCATTTGGCGCTCCTCAAAGTCCGTGACAAACATTCCATGCTGCATCTGGACGTGCTGATCCTCATCTATCATTTTGCGAAAATTTGCTCCGGACAAATCCTCGAAATCGGCGCGTTTGTCGGCGGGGCGACAATCGCGGCGGCGTTTGGCGTGCGCGATTCGGGCCGGCAAAAAAAACTGATTGCAATCGAACCCGGCGGAAGCGTGAAACACAAACGACTCGGCACGCGCAATATCTTGCACGATTTGGAACGAAACCTCGCCCGGCAACGGGTGTCGGAGTTAGTCACTCTTATCAAGGGCCATTCCTTTGAGCCGAAAACAATCTCCACAGTTCATCACTTGCTCGGCCGGGATGAAATTGGGCTGCTGATTCTCGACGCCGATGCCGGTAAACGGCGCGACATCGAGTCTTACCGCGATAAATTTGCCGACGGATGCTGGATGGTCATCGACGATTATTACGGCGCAGACTCAAACGCAAAGACCGCGCCGAGCCGGGCCGATGTGGATGCGTTAATGGCGGCAGGCTGTCTGGAGCCCCTGGGCTTCTACGGCTGGAGCACATGGGTGGGCCGGTGGCGACGCTGCGCACCCGAAGTTGTTGGTTAAAAAAGTTACAACGTTAAATCGGCTCAACTGTTTGGAACTTTGTAACCTTGTAATGGTTTTAACGTTTCACACTCCGCTACGCTTCCTCGTGGCCGATGACGAGATGGACCACACCGTTCGGCGCAGAAATGAAGAAGCCGTTGAAATCTTCCCGCAATTGTTCGATCTCGTCGCGGCGCGCGACGCCGTTCACTTTAAGGAATGACGCAGCTGCTTCGGTGTCGTTCGTCTCCAGTTCCAGCCAAATATCCGGATGACTCAGGTTCGGCACGTTGTCGATCCAAAGCCGGTTCGGCCCGAATTGAAAAATGCAGCCGTCTTTTTCTTCCTCGATCAAAGGCAGTCCGAGCGTGTCGCGATAAAACGCGATCGTCTGCTCGTAGGTGTGGCTCGGACATTTGATCGCGATGTTCGCTCCACCGGAAAATTGCGGCCCATCAAGTTTAGCAACCATAGGTCGAACTTAGCAGCGCCTTGCGCGGCGCCATCACTCGATTACTCCGCGCCTTTGCCGCCCGGCTCAGTCATTTTGATCGGATCAAGCGCCCGCTCGAGTTCTTTTTCCGGCAGCACCTTTTTCTCTCGCGCAATTTCACGAACGCTCCGTCCGGTTTTCGCGCTCTCTTTCGCAATTTCAGCCGCGCGATCATAACCGATCTTCGGCGCGAGACTGGTCGCCATCGCCATGGACAGCTCGATCAGCTCGCGGCAGCGCTCTTCGTTCGCCACGATGCCGGTCACGCATTTGTCGCAGAAAACATCGATCACGTTCGCAAGCAGCCGGATCGACTCGAGAAGATTATGCGCCATCACCGGCATCATCACGTTGAGCTCGAAATTTCCGTTTGCCCCGGCCCAGGTAATGGCCGTGTCATTGCCGATCACCTGTGCGCAGACCATCATCACCGATTCGCACATCACCGGGTTCACCTTGCCCGGCATGATGGAACTGCCCGGTTGCGTCGCGGGAAGTTGAATCTCGCCGATGCCGCAACGCGGGCCGCTTCCGAGCCAGCGGATGTCGTTTGCGATTTTGAATAAACTGACCGCGATGGTTTTCAGGTGACCGCTCGCTTCAACCACCGCGTCCTTACCGCCTTGCGATTCGAAATGGTTTTTTGCCTCGTAAAAGGCGATACCGGTGCGCTGCTCCAAGTGCCGAAGCATTTTCTTTGGAAGATCGACATGTCGATTTAATCCCGTGCCGACGGCCGTTCCGCCGAGCGCAAGTTCCCTTAAAACTTCCATCGATTTTTGCGCGCGTTGCTTCCCGTAAGCGACTTGCTGCGCGTAACCGGAAAATTCCTGACCGAGCCGGATCGGGGTCGCGTCCATCAAATGGGTCCGGCCGATCTTGATGATGTCCCAGAATTCCTTCGCCTTAGCTTCGAGTGCGGCGTATAATTTTTCCAAAGCCGGAATCAGACAAATCTTCAACTGTTCCGCCGCGCTGATGTGGATCGCGGAAGGAATCACGTCATTGCTCGATTGGCCCATGTTGACGTGGTCGTTGGGATGAACCAGTTCACGCGCCCCGATCGGCTTGCCCGCGAGCTGCGCGCACCGATTCGCGATCACTTCGTTCGCGTTGGTGTTTGTGCTTGTGCCGGAACCAGTCTGAAAAATGTCGAGCGGAAAATGGTCGTCGAGCTTTCCTTCGGCGACTCCCTCGGCCGCTTGCACGATCAACGCGGCGCGCTCCGCATCGAGCAGACCGAGATCATGATTTGCCTGCGCGGCCGCCCATTTGATCAAGCCTAGGGCGCGAATAAACGGCCGTGAAAACCGGTAACCGCTCACCGGAAAATTGAGCACCGCCCGGTGAGTGGAGGCGCCATGGAGCGCGGATGCCGGCAGCGACATTTCGCCCATCGAATCTTTTTCCACCCGCGTTGGTTTCTCCGTCATGCCGAACGATCTGCGCCGACGCGAACCAACCCCGAAACCTTTCGGGGCTGTGCAGCGCGTCGTCCGCGGCCATGCAGCGATGGCGCTCTTTGAAAAACGGTAATGAACATCGGCGGTATGTTTTGCAGGAAATATTCTGATTCGGCGTGCTCGAAAAGTGTGGCGTGCTGCTTCAACTCGTTGGTCACCTGATAAATGATAAAACTGCCGCCGGGCGCGAGTGCATCGTGCGTTTTTCGCAAGAGCGCGCGTTTCTTGTCGATCTTGAGAATGCTGAACGGAATGCCCGAAAGAATATAGTCGCAGCAAGCGATGCCGCGACGTTTCAGCTCATATGGCAGAGAGGCTGCATCGCCATGGATCACATGCATGCGGGCATCGCCTGCAAATTGCCGTTCAAGTGCACGCGAGAACGCCGCATCGAGCTCGAACAGGAGCAGGTGCGAATCCGGACTCATTCGTCGCGCAATCTCGCGCGAGTGTACGCCTTCACCCGGGCCGTACTCCGCGATGACGCGTGGCTGACTGAAATCCATTTTGCTGGCGACGCGTTCCACGAGCGCTTTCGAGCTGGGAATGATCGACGCGATTTGAAACGGTCTCTGCAGGAAGCGCTTAAAAAACAGAACACTCACGAGACGCGAACAGTCGCCTCGCGCCTCCGAGTTGTCCAGTGGCGAAGTGTTTACGCTCGTTAGTCCCCCCTGCGGTGGCGCGCGATTTTCTTTCGCTTGCCTGCGGCCGCGAAAATTGCGATAAACGCCGCCGCGAATGCGAAGCGGAGACCGGCACTAACCATTCCGGCTTCTGCTGTGCAAGGATCGGACTGAGCAGACCGCCGGTTCAAATTTCAACGCAGTTAACCTAACAAAACAAAATCATGAAAATTAAAACGAATCGATTAATCATTGTTATTCTCGTCGCCGCCGGAAGCGCGATGCTTGGTCTGGCCGGTTGCGCCGGGCTTGGATCATCGAATACCGAATCGCTCCTTAGTGCAGCCGGCTTTCGCGCTGCTACACCGCAAACGCCGCAGCAAAAACAAATCTACGCGACGTTACCAGCTTACAAAGTTCATCGTGCCACCGTGAACGGCAAAACTTTCTACGTGTTCAAAGATGCGAAGAATGGGGTCGTCTATGT
>QHOD01000172.1 GCA_003218615.1 Verrucomicrobiota bacterium | reverse complement strand
ACGGCTCGGCGACATTTTTCATTTCGATGGCCGTTTGCACGCGCGTCTCGACGCCCATCTGGTCGAGCGTGCTGCGTAACGCCAGCGCGTTGATCACGGTGGCAAGCATCCCCATGTAATCAGCGGTAGTACGGTCCATGCCCCGATGTGACGCAGCAAGCCCGCGCCAGATATTTCCCCCGCCGATCACCACCGCCACCTGCACACCGAGATCGCGCACCTCTTTTATGCGCTCGGCAATCTCACGCACGACCGTCGGCGAAATGTTGTCCCGGGCGCCGCGCTCCTGCATCGCTTCGCCGCTCAGTTTGAGCACGATGCGTTTATAAACTGGCGCTTCCTTTTGCATCAATCTCGCGTCCGATAGTCGAAATGTTTCGCCGGATCGTTCAGGTCGCGTAACCAAACAACGGTCGCCTGCTCAACCGCATCGAGCTTTAATTCGGATGTAATCACGTTTTTGCCACCAATCTTGAGCGATTTGATCACCGAGTTACAACTGGCCACAAAATTGCCCATCCATTCCCTGTCTTTTCGATCAATCAGAGGACAAGCGGCTCGGAAATAAACGAAGCAACCACGGTCGAGCCCCAATCGATCTACGACGATGTAGTGAGTTTTTCCCTGCATTCCATGCGACAACCTCGAGAGCCAATTTTTGCCACCAAGAATTTCTGTGGTTGTTAGGAATCCGCGAGCGGGACTTCCTACCGCCCGCTCCTTGTACGAATCGAGAGTGGCTCCGGGCGAGCTCTGTTCAGCAGTAATCACCACGTTTGAACTGTCAGGTGTCTTGTCGGTGTCAGGATCGGGAATGAGCAGTTGAAGCACCTCCGTCGAATTCGTTTTTGTAAAATGCCTTTGTAACTGCCAGTGCGACGGCAGTCTGAATGTCACCACATCGCCGAAGAGGCTCTGCGGAAGCTGCTCGCCTCGAAGTCCGCACGTCAAGAGAAGCGTTATAGCAAATGTTCCGTGCAGTGCTCTCATTTGAGGATATTTCCTGCTTCACACTGATCAAACTGAAGAACGTCCCTCTTGGGAAGCACAAACATGAGTCTCTGAGGCGGACAACGGCGACGGACCTCGCACAAGCGGCTCGATCACACAAGGTATGTTTGGGTAACGTTCGCGCTTTTGGGAAGATCCTTCGCTTCGCTCAGGATGACAAAGCATAGCCACGCAGAAATTGCGCAGTATTCATTCGCCGTTTTCCTTCCAGTTGCACGTCGCCCAAGGAAAGTGCGTCTTTGCCCGCTGCAATAACCAGCTCCCTTTCGCTGCGCAAAATTTCCCCCGGCTTACCGCTAAGATTGACAATGGATGCGGAGAAGATTTTCAGATGTCGGCCGTCGAGTTCCATGAACGCGCCCGGCCACGGATTGAACGCGCGAATTTTTCTTTCAATGATTTTGGCAGGCTCCAACCAGTCGATTTTGCCGTCATGGCGAGTCAGTTTTGGCGCGTAAATAGCGAGCGCATTGTCTTGCGGACTTCGCGGCGCATTGTTTTTAGTAAGCAATTGCAAAGCCTCAAGCAATGCCTTCGGCGCAATCTGAGCCAATCGGTCATGCAATGATTCGCCTGTATCAGTGGGCAAGATGTCGATCTTGCGCTGCAGCAGGATGTCGCCGGTGTCGAGTCCTTCGTCCATGTACATTACCGTGATGCCGGTCTCGCGATCGCCTGCGGCAATTGCCGCCTGGATCGGGGCCGCGCCGCGCCAGCGCGGCAGAAGTGATGCGTGCAAGTTCAGACACGCAAAGGGCGGGATCTCCAGGATGGCGCGCGGCAAAATTTGCCCATAAGCCATGACTACGATCGCGTCTGGCGCCAGTGCGCGAATCTCCTCGATCGATTGTCGATCTTTGATCCGCTCCGGTTGCAAGACCGATATTTTGGTTCCAATGAGCGCCCTTTTGATCGGCGGCGGCTCAATTCGCTGTTCGCGCCCAACGGGTTTATCTGGCTGGGTGACGACCCCAATGACTTGGTGTTCGCCTGATCGCATCAAGGCTTGCAGCGCCGGCACGCCGATTTCGCCCGTGCCGATGAACACGACGCGCATCGCGTCTTAATGAAGCAGCGTTTGTGCGCGCGCGCGCCGCGGACGCCGCCTCGCCATCGCTTGGGCCATCAATTTGTCGCCGGCAGTGACTTCACGCTGGCCGACCGACGATCCGCAGCCAGTGCACAGATAATCGAAGATCTCGCGGTCAGGCAGGACTAGCAGCAGCCGCTCGCGCACCGGCATCGCGGTTTTGCACCTGTCGCAATAAAGACTGGAGGCAGTGAAATTTTCAAACTGTTGCTGGCTCATGATGAGCATCCACGCCGTTCATGCTGGCGAGGATATCAAACAACACTTTGGAAGGCGGCTGAGTCGCGTCAACCGCCGTGATTATCTTTTCCGGATAATATGAAAGAACGGGCTTTGATTCCGTCTCGTAGGTATCGAGGCGACGCTGGATCACTTGTTCGTTTGCGTCGTCGAGGCGATTGTCTTTCAGCGCGCGCTTCTTCAGGCGCATAAAAAGGGTCTCGCGGCTCGGACACGAGAGATGAAACACTTTTTTCACGTCGATCATTTCCTCCATGATTTTTGCCTGGCCGATGTTCCGGGGAATGCCGTCGAGCACGAGGGTATCGATATCGGGTTTAAACTTATGCGTGTCCACTGCCGCCTCGATGGCCTCGCGCCAGAGCTCGACAGTTATATCATCCGGCACGAGTTGGCCCTTGCTCGAATACTCGAGGAAGGCTTTGCCGACTTTTGTGCGCGTATCAATCGAGCGGAAAACATCGCCACAGGCGCAATGATAAAAGCGGGGAATCGTGCCGAGCGTTTTCCCTTGTGTTCCCTTGCCGCTGCCAGGAGCGCCAAAGAGGATGAACGTGTTGTATTTCATTTAGCGAAGTCCGTTATACCGCAGGCTGGTTAGAGCCGGAAAGCCGAATCGACTGGCTATTTTCCAGCCGCGAGGCGATCGACATTCACCCGTCGCCCAGCACGGTCGAAGCGTACATTTCCATCTACCAATGCGAAAATCGTGTAATCGCGGCCTAATCCGACATTTTTTCCCGGCAAAAATTTGGTTCCGCGCTGGCGGACAATAATGTTGCCGGCGACAACCATCTCGCTGCCAAATTTTTTCACGCCCAGGCGCTTGCTGACGCTGTCGCGGCCGTTCTTAACGCTGCCTTGTCCTTTTTTATGAGCCATTTTTCAGTCGATATGCGATGTTGGACGTTGGATGTTCGACGTCAGGCGGTCTTCGACTTCGTGCCGAGGCTGATGCTTTTGATTTTCACCCGCGTCAGCTTCCGGCGGTGTCCGACGGTCCGGTGGTAACCTTTACGCCGTTTATATTTGAACGCGATGACTTTTTTGTCTTTCCGTTGCTCGACAACCTCGGCCGTGACCTTGGCGCCGGAGATCAGCGGATTTCCGTGCATCACGTTTTTCCCATCGGCAAACATCAAGACCTCGCCGAACGTGGCGGTCTTTCCTGGATCGACATCCAGAAGATCGACATCGATCGTGTCGCCTTCCGCGATGCGATACTGGCGGCCGCCGGTGTTGATAATTGCGTAAGCCATAAGCGCTTTCAGGGAGGAAAAAGCCGCGCAAAATTCCACAGGTAGGCCAGCTTGGCAAGCGAAACTGGTAGGGTCGGCGTGCTGCACCGTCCTTACCTCCCCGAAATCAGCAACACGATTTCGCCTTTTGGTTGATGCGCTTCGTAGTGCGCTAGAAGTTCGCTGGCTGTGCCGCGGCGAAATTCCTCAAATTTTTTGGTGAGTTCGCGCGCGACGCAGAGTTGTCGATCCGGTATGATCTCTCTGCAAGCGCCGAGCGTTTTGATCAGGCGGTAAGGCGATTCAAGGAACATCGTGGTTTCGGCCCGCTCGGCTGCTATTCGCAACTCGCGCTCACGTTGCCCGCTTTTGATCGGAAGAAATCCGCCAAAGTAAAATTTCTCAGTCAAAAATCCTGAGCCCACGAGAGCGGTCAGAATCGATGATGGACCAGGAATAATGGTGAAAGGCAGATCGCGCTTAATGCACTCGCGAACGAGACGCGCGCCCGGGTCCGACAATCCCGGCATGCCAGCGTCCGTAATCAACGCGACGTTTTCGCCCGTGGCGAGGCGCTCGACCAGCTGGGCAGTGCGCATCGCTTCGTTGTGCTCGTGATAACTGAGGAGCGGCTTTTTGATTTCAAAGTGTTTTAACAACATCCCGGAATGCCGCGTGTCTTCAGCTGCGATTAGATCGACGTTTTTCAACACCTCGAGCGCGCGCAACGTGATATCGCCCAGATTGCCGATCGGCGTGGCGACGACGTAGAGCATGGTCGACCATCGCGTTGGAATCGAGTCTCCGCTATTGAATTGCCATTCGGGAAAACTTGAGGAGGCCGTTTTGTCGCAGAGATCATTTCAGATAGAGCCGAGCCTTCTCCCGGAACCGAATTACAAAGGAAGGAGACATACATGAGAAGAATTACTTATTTGCTGGCTCTCGCGCCGCTTGCACTAGTCGGTTGCGCCGAGGAACCGACGACAGTGACGACCACGACGACCACACGAGAGGTGTCAACAACCGGTCCGGCCCGGGAGGTGGTGGTGGCCAGGACTCCACCGGCAGTTCGCGTTGAAACGCAAACGGTGACGCCGGGCCCGGGATATGTGTGGACGCCCGGCTACTGGCGCTGGACCGGCGCCGACTACGTGTGGGTATCTGGCAGTTGGGTTACGCCGCCGCGAGTGACTGCTGTGTGGGTTCGGGGTCAGTGGGTGCGCAGAGCTAGCGGCTGGGTGTGGATCCCGGGCC
>QHOD01000171.1 GCA_003218615.1 Verrucomicrobiota bacterium | reverse complement strand
CTCAAGAAATGCATCGTCTGGGGAGCGCGCGCGGCTCGCGTGTTGCGGAGAAGTTGACCAACCTGCCGAAAACGCTTACTATGGCGCTCCGTTTTCGCGCTTGGCCGCGTGGAGATTTCGGCGGTCATAGACCGCCGCTACAGCGAGCGCCTGAAGGAGGCTTTTTATTTTATGGTGCAAATGCAGGATGTGATGTCGAAGCCGATGCCGGACTTCCGCGAGGGGAGCATCGTCAAGGGACGCATACTGGAAGTTCGCCCGCGCGAGGTGTTGGTTGACATCGGATACAAATCCGAGGGCGTCATTCCGAGAGCGGAATTTGATGATGTCGATTCGCTCGAAGTGGGCGACGAAGTGGACGTGTTGCTCGAGCGGCTCGAAAACGACGAGGGCATGGTCGTTCTCTCGAAGGAAAAAGCCGCTTACCGCCAGAACTGGTACAAAATTGTGCATGTTTTCGAGGGTGATGGCCTGATTAAAGGCAAGGTGAAATCGGTGGTGAAAGGCGGTCTGATGGTGAACATCGGTGTGGAGGCGTTTCTGCCGGCATCTCAGATCGACGTCGTTCCGCCAAAAGATTTGCAGCAATTCGTTGGGAACTCGTACGATTTTAAGATCGTTAAGATCAACGACGACCGGAAAAACGTACATCACCGATATGACCTGGGGCCGGCTCGGACACCCCAGCGAGCTACTCAAGGTCGGACAGCAATTGGAAGTCGTGGTGCTCGACATCAACAAAGAAAAAGAGCGTGTATCGTTAGGGCTCAAGCAGACCCAGAAGAACCCGTGGGACCAGATCGAGGAACGCTTTCCGGCTGGTCAGCGCATCAAAGGCAAAATCACGAATCTCGTTCCTTATGGCGCGTTTGTTGAGATCGAGGAAGGCGTGGAAGGTCTCATCCACGTCTCCGAACTTTCGTGGACGAAACGGATCATGCGTCCGTCCGACATTCTCACCGTCGGCCAGGAAGTCGAAGCCGTTGTGCTTGGCGTAAATAAGGAAGAACAAAAAATTTCACTCGGCTTGCGTCAGCTCGAACCGAATCCGTGGGACGAGATCGAGAAGAAATTCACCATCGGCAGCACTGTGAAAGGTAAAATTCGCAACATGACCGCGTACGGCGCGTTCGTGGAACTCGACGAAGGCATCGACGGCATGATCCACGTCTCCGATTTGAGTTGGACCCGTAAGATCAATCATCCAAGCGAAGTCTTTAAAAAAGGCGACGAAGTCGAAGCCGTTGTCATCGACATCGACAAAGTGAACCAGCGGATCAGCCTTGGCATCAAACAACTCACTGAAGATCCGTGGAAGACCATCGATCAGAAATACAAGATCGGCGATTTGGTGAAAGGCAAAGTGACCAAGCTCGCCAGCTTCGGGGCGTTCGTGCAGTTGCAGGACGACATCGACGGTCTCGTCCACATCTCCCAATTGAGCGAAGACCACGTTGCGAAGGTGAAAGACGTGCTCAAAGTCGGCCAGGAAGTCGAAGCGCGCGTCATCAAGGTGGACAAACTCGAGCGCCGCATTGGCCTCTCGATCAAAGCCGCTAATTACACCGAGGAACAACTGCGTAAAGAGGCGGAAACATTCGACACGCTTCGACCCGGCGAAGACATGGTCGGCCTGGAAAAAGCCTTCGCCGCCGCCGAGCAGGAAGAATATCGCCCCGGCGAATCGAAAAAAGAGCGCGAAGAATCAGAAGAACCGAAGGACGCGAAAGATTCCAAGCGCGAATCGAAGAAGACGAAGAAGTAACTTGTTTCTGCGACGAAGCGGGAGTTCGGCGATCGCGCCGCAATCAGCTGACCGGACGCGATTCACTCGACGCCCAATCTGCGCTTCTGCGTTTTCTTGCGCGAAGGGCCGGTGAGTTTGCGTTTTTTGGTCACACTGATCGGTCGCGCCTGAGGAAGTGCCAAAGCGCGAGCCAGATCTTTTTCCGCTGTAAGATCGAGACGGAGCGGGGTGATTGAGACCCAATTGTGCTCCACCGCCCAGCGGTCGGTCCCTTCCTCCGCTCCTACGACCGGCGTGACCGTAAACCAGTAAATCGGGCGGCCCATCGGATCTTTGCCAGGGACAACTTTGCCGTCGTATTGCCGCACGGATTGGCGCGTCCAGCGAATGCCGCGCGGTTTTTCAGGCAAGTTCACATTGACGAGAGACATCGTTTTCTCTTCCAGCAGCAACTCGAGCACCTTTGCGACGTATGGCTCTAGCTTATTGAAATCTGGCTCCTTTTTTTCACTTACGAATGTGCTGATAGCAATACCGCGCACTCCGAGCAGGGCGCCTTGCTTTGCCGCCGCCAACGTGCCGGAATGCCAGCAGGAGTTGCCAAGATTCAAACCGAGATTGATTCCGGAAAGAACAAGATCGACATGCCCCCAATGATGCGTACCGAGCGCAACGCAATCGGCAGGTGTGCCGTTGACACGATATGCCGCAAAATCGTCCAATCGAATCGGCTTGTAGCGAAGCGGCCGTGAAGCAGTGATGGCGTGACTCATTGAGGATTGCTCGACATCAGGCGCGACGATGCGAACCTCGCCGAAACGCGACGCCACTTTCGCAAGCGCGGTGATGCCCGGACTGTAGATGCCGTCGTCGTTCGAGATCAGAATTCTCCTCCTCATCCTTATTAAGAAACGCGTGTCGGCTCGGTTTTGGACGAATAGTTTGCGGAGAAAAGCGTATGCGAATCACCTTGATGCACAATCCCAAGGCTGGCGACGCGGAGCATGGACGAAAACAGTTGATGGCCGCGCTGGCCAAAGCAGGACATCACGTGAATTATCAATCGACCAAGAAAGGCGATTACAAGAAAGGTCTAAAAAAACCCACCGATCTCGTTCTTGCCGCCGGCGGTGATGGCACGGTTGTAAAAGTGGCCTGTCGACTCATCGACACCGGCATTCCATTGAGCGTTCTCCCGCTGGGCACGGCCAATAATTTGGCGCGCAGTCTCGGTTTCGTTGCTTCGCCTGAAGAAATCATCGCGCGCCTCCAAGACGGAGAAAAACGCGCCTTCGACATCGGTGTGGCTCGAGGCCCTTGGGGCAAGTGGTACTTTTTTGAAGCCGTGGGCGGCGGTCTGTTCGCGGATTATCTCCGTGCCGCGAAAGGCGAAGGTAAAAAAAACAAAAAACTTTCCAAGGAGCAGGAAATGACTCGGCATGTTTCACTGTTGCAGCGGATGCTTCATGATTACCCGGCGCGGCGGTGGAAGATCGACATCGACGGCGAAGATATCTCCGACCGCTACATACTTTGGGAAGCGATGAACATTCGCTCAGTCGGCCCCGCCCTGTATCTCGCCTCGCACGCTGCAACTAAAGATGGTCAGCTCGACTTCGTTTGCGCGCGCGAAGCCGATCGCTCGCTTCTCATGGAGCATCTCGCTGCGCGGCTGGCGGGAAAAAAGCACAAATTTCCGTTGCCCATTCGAAAGTTCCGTCAATTACGAATTGTTTGGCGAGGATCGACCCTTCATCTCGATGACGAACCTTGGCCACGCAAAAAGGAAAAGCCGAAAAGTCCGAGCGAAATCAAAATCACGGTCAAACCATCCGCGTTGGTCATTCTGCAACCAGCCGCTCATGAGCCTTAAAAGTTACGGTTTCTGATGGGGAGAGGCACGAATAGATCAACAACTTAGCCGACCGAGATCACCGATGCGGACGGAGAAGCCACGGAGCAAAGAATGGCTTTATTGAATCGAACCGAATTGCTAGATTGCATGTCGCGCCGATCACGCCCGGCCAAGAGACAATCCCGACCGTCATGCAATCTATTTTTGCCCGACATAAGTCGCGGTTACGAATAATTGTTTCGACAGCTTTGCTGTGTGGAATCGCCGGTTGCGGAAGTCCCTCCGACGATATCGTTGGTAAATGGCGGATGTCGCAAGATGCAAACGCGGTGGTTTGGGAGTTCTCCAAAAATGGATCCGTCCTGATCGGGAACACCCGGGGCAGATATCGTCTAGACCGCAACCGAATTAAGATCGAGACGTCGTTCGCCACCACTGTTTATCAGATGGAATTCTCGGGCGACCGGATGACCTTGCGAGAGCCCGGCGGCTCCAAGCTCGAGTTTACGAGGATAAGAGAAAATAAGGGTTGATGTGCGTGACTTTTCGCCCGTCGCCAGGCGAATGGATCCAGAGCTCAGCGATCAGAGGTCAGCGGTCAGCCGGCGTTGTGCTTCGCCAAGCGAATGAAAATCCCGATGTGAACTGCGAAAAGTAGCGGAACCAAAAAGCCGGGGATCAAGAGCCACGGCAAAGTCGCCATGATGGCCGAGCTGGGTTCGGCGAAAATCAATCGCTGCGGTCCTGGCGAGGAAATTACTCCCAATCCGACCGCATTGATCAAATCTGCTATTCCGATGACGTTCCAGATCCATATCATCGACCGAACATTTGTGGGCCGTCGATAGGTGAGCCATGCGACCGGCAAAGCGGTTGCTCCGACAAAAATATCTCCCCAGCCGGCAGCCGAAGCGAACGGCGCCGGCAGACGACCAGCCGTATAAAGAATTATAAAACTAATGCCGAGCAAGCGAACCACGTGAACGCCGACGAGAAGCCAGAGCGGCACGCGATGGAATTCTTCGCGCAATGCTTGTGTGCGCGCCACAACGATGCAAAGGACCGCGATCGGCAGCGCCACAGCAACGCCGAGGCCAGGCGCGCCCAGCCCACCTTCGTAATATAAGGCGCGTGTCGCGGCCAAAATTACCACGACCACGAACCAGGCAGTGAGCCAGGCAGCAATGCGAGTCCGCGCGGCCGCGGTGGACCCGAATCCAATGGATAGCGCGGCAATCATGATGGCCGCCGAGGCCGTTAATTCAACGGAACCGATCAGGTCAATGTTCATAGGTTATTCCTTTTCTCATTGATCATTCTTTATTCGTGCGCCCTACCGGGGCTTCCTGCGCGCGAGAGCCGCTTGCTGTGCCGGCGCGAGACGACGGCAACTCCGTCAATCATACATTTTTCCATTATGCGTGTATATACACCTTTCATTGTAAAAGAATTTATTTGGCTCGTACCATCGGACGTGACTGTAGACCGAACCGCCGCAGGATCGGCGCAACGCTGCTGTCTGCTCGCTTCCAAAACACCAAAGCAGCCGACGCCTTTTTAATCCCTTTGTGCGTAAGCGTCATCTTCCGGACGCGCTGATCATCGTGCCCGAGCGGAGCAATCCAGCCTTCGTCTTCAATCAAGCGCAAATTTCGCGACAGCGTTGTCCGGTCAAGCCCCAGCTGAGCCGACAGCTCGGAGATGGAGAGCGGACCGGTTCGCATAGGTGTATATACACGCATGATTTGAACCATCAAGCGTGCTTCGGTTCAATTTGGCTGGGCTCGTTATGAACGACTCGGGGTGAACGATTGGCCCACCCATTTAGAACTCGGCGCTGCCGGGCGTTCGGGCGAACGGGATGACATCACGGATGTTCGGCACGCCGGTGATGAACATGAGCATCCGCTCAAAACCGAGGCCGAAGCCGGAATGCGGTACGGTGCCATAACGCCGAAGATCGAGATACCATTTGTAATCGGCCAGATCCATTTTGTGCCGGCGCATGTTTTCTTCCAGCACGTCGATCCGTTCTTCGCGCTGGCTGCCGCCGACAATCTCCCCGATGCCCGGCACTAACAAATCGATCGCTGCCACTGTTTTCCCGTCATCGTTCAAACGCATGTAGAAGGGCTTTATCTCTTTCGGGAAATTAAAAACCGTGACCGGACACTGGAAGTGTTTCTCCGTCAACCAGCGTTCATGTTCCGACTGAAGGTTTAATCCGTAGTCAATCGGGAACTCAAATTTTGCGCCGCTCCTCTTCAAAAGATCGACAGCGTCGCTGTAATTGATCCGTTGGAACGGACGATCGACAACAAAATCGAGGCGCGCGAGCAATTCCTTGTCCACGAATTTCGCGAAAAGTTCCATCTCGTCCGGGCAATGCTCGCGAACATCGACAATCAGATATTTCACCAACTCCTCCGCGAGATCCATGTTGCCGTTCAAGGCGCAGAATGCCATCTCTGGCTCAATCATCCAAAATTCGCTCGCGTGCCGCGACGTGTTCGAGTTCTCCGCGCGAAACGTTGGGCCAAAGGTGTAAACCTTCGACAACGCGCACGCGAACGCTTCGGCTTCGAGTTGGCCGCTCACGGTTAAATACGTGCAGCGTGCAAAGAAATCCTGCTCGTAGTCGATGCTGCCATCCAGCCGCCGCGGCCCCGCTTTGGGATCGAGTGTGGTAACGCGAAACAATTCGCCCGCGCCTTCGCAATCGCTTCCCGTGATAATCGGCGTGTGCACATACACAAAACCGCGTTCTTGAAAAAATTTGTGAATAGCGAATGCGAGACGGCTCCGCACCCGAAAGACGCAACCAAAAAGATTCGAGCGCGGGCGAAGATGCGCGATCTCGCGCAAAAATTCCGGCGTGTGCCCCTTTTTCTGGAGCGGATACGAATCGTCCGCAGTGCCGACAATGTCGATCTTGTCCGCGACGACTTCCCAGGTTTGGCCTTTACCTTGGGAAGGGACCAGGGTGCCGCGAACGCTGATAGACGCGCCGGTTGTCATTCGCTGCAGCGCCGCGTAATTCGGGAGCGAGTTTCTCGCGATGATCTGAAGATTGCGCAGACACGAGCCGTCGTTCATCTCGATAAAGGAAAAATCCTTCGAATCGCGCCGCGTTCGCACCCAGCCCTGGACCTGAATTGCGTCGATTGGCGCGGTGCTTTCCAATGCGTCTTTTACCGTTGTTGAAGAAAGCTGCGTCATTCCCGGTTTTAATTGTAGCGGCGGACTCTGACCGCCCAAAGCAAAGATGCGATATTCAGAGACAGCCCGCTACAAGATTGACATTCTACCTTAGCGGCAACCACTTGCCATCGCCAGAACATGGCCGATCTCCACTCTGCGATCTGATTCGATTTCGGCGGCCATGATTTGAGAATCTACTTCACATCCGGCGGCACGATTTGATCGGCGAGCTTTTCGAAACGCGGATCGCCGCGCAATGGATCGAGCCTTGGATCAACTCTGAGATAACGCAGCCACTCCGAACGCTCCTGATAGGCATTTTCAAGCGCTTCAAGCGCTCGCTCCTTCCGGCCGAGTCCGACATGGATGACGGCTATGTCATAGCTAGAAATATGCGTTTCTGTTGATCCGCGTTTCAATTCATTTAAAATGTCTAGCGCCTGTGTAGTCTCGCCCGCAATCGCGTAAGCGTGTCCGAGTTCCGCTTTCATATGCGGGCTGCCTCCTGAAAGATTTATCGCCGTTTGCAACTCCGCGATGGCTTCCTGATACATCCCTTTTTGCTCATACGCGAGGCCGCGAAATTCGGCTGTTTCGGGATAGTTGCGATCAAGCTCGGAGGCCTTCTGGCATTGTTGTATGGCTTGGTCGTACTGCCGTGCATAAAGATAATGCCATGCTAAATGTGCGTTCAAAACTAGTGAAAGCGGATCGAGTTCCAAGGCGCGAAGGCTTTCGGTGAGGGATTCGCTACTGCGACCCATAGCCGTTAAGTAATGGGAGTACTGATGGTGAGCCTCGGCAAACCCTGGATCCAACTGAATGGCGCGTTGGAATTCCCTCTCAGAGCCGGTCCAGTCCCATTCGTACTCCATTTTAACTAGAGCCAGAGAGGTATGGGCTTCGGCGAGGTTGTCATCAAGCTCCAGAGCTTTCGTCGCCGCTGCCTTTGCTCTCTCGTCCGTCTCTTTTCGAGAAACTCCGCGCAAGAAACCGAGCCGGAGGAGATACATGTTCGAGTCGGCCAGCCCCGAATAAGCCAGAGCATAGCCGGAGTCCTTGTCGATCGCCTGGTTGAAAAATTCGATGCTCTTCTTCAATCCTTCCTCTGTTCTCTTCTTCAAGAAATAGCGACCTTTCAGATATAACTGATGCGCCTCGCTGTTTTTAGTGGGACGCGCCGCGATTGCCTTTTGCTCAGAGCCACTGAGCTTAGTCTGTAGTGTGTCAGCAATCTTTGTTGCGATCTCGCTTTCGACAGCAAAGATATCGGCCAAGTTACGATCGAATTTCTCAGCCCAAAGATGTGAGTCAGTCTGGGCGTTGATCAGTTGCACATTCACGCGAACTTGGTCAGCTGCCTTCTGTACCGTGCCTTCGAGGATGTGTGCTACGCCAAGCTGCTTGGCGATCTCGAGCAGATTCGTCGGCGTGCCTTTATAACGCTGCGTCGAGGTACGTGAGATTACTTTCAGATCCGCAATCTTCGAGAGCCGCGTAAGAATTTCTTCCTGAATTCCGTCTGCGAAATAGGCGTTGTCAGGATCGCGGCTTAAGTTCTCGAACGGTAATACCGCGATCGATTTGGTGTTTACTGAGATCGACGACCGAGCGGATTTACTCGTCTTACTTGAAGCGCCTGTGCGAGATGCAATCCGAAAAACGACGGGCGTAAATATTACGATCCCCAGAATGACCGTGCCGATAAACGCAATATCTCGCGGCCATGGCCGGCTGATTTTGTCTCCAGTTCTTTTCGTTCCATGTGCAACGCATTTTTGCGGTAGCGCCGGATTCCCGATTTCATCGGTGTAAAAATTCACCAGCGAAATCTTGCGCCCGTGTTTTACTTCGCACTCGCCGAGTTCGTGCAAAAGCGGGTTCCAGCGCGGAAACGGCGCTAGATCGTCCGCCACGCGTTTCGACAAAAGAATGTGCCCGGCATCGCCGCAATCCATTACTCGCTGCGCCATGTCGATACCGGCGCCGGCAACATTCGCGCGATCGCTAACATCGACGACCGCATTCACCGGGCCGCTGTGAATTCCCATTCGTAATCCAATTTCGGGATGAGATTTGAGGGCCCCGGCGATTTCCATCGCGCATTCGATCGGCGCCTGCGGATCATCGAAGAATACAAGGGCCATGCCGTCGCCAGTCGGAATCCGGACGAGATTGCCTTCCGATTCCCCGCGCTGGAACCGCTCGGTATTTTTCACAATGCTCGTCAGCTCGCCCATCACCCGCGTCTGCTCCGTGATCAGCAAAGTTGAGTACTCCACCACGTCCATCGTCAGGACGTGCCCGATCTCCACTTTGGGATGCTGCTCGGGTTCGGAGCTCATACGACGACCGCTCCGAAGTCTGCCACAGGTCGCTTACAAGATCGACATCAACTCAGGGGCAGCCAGTTGCCCGGTTGCGGAGGAGATTTTGCTCCGTTGAGTGAAAGATAGGTGTATTCCTGCAGGAGGCGTTCGTAATCGGAGAGAAGCTTCATCGCGTCATTCGGCTTCAGCCGATCGGTTTTAATCGCGACATCGACTTGTGTTTTTAACAACCGCATCAACTCGACTTTATCCCATTGCGTCATGGCAAGGACTTCGCCGATCGTGCTGCCTTCGATCACTTCCTCTATGTACCAGCCGGATTCTTCGTCGGGATCGAGGAACACATGCACCTCGGTCACGCGACCAAACAAATTGTGCAGATCGCCCATGATATCTTGGTAAGCGCCCACCAAAAAAACGCCGATATAATACATTTCCCCAGGCGGAATGCGATGGAGCGGCAATGTTTCCTTCACGTCCTGGAGGTCGGTAAATTTCGAAATCTTGCCGTCTGAATCGCAGGTGATGTCAACGATCATGCCATTGCGATCTGGCGGAGTGGTCAGACGGTGGATCGGCATGATGGGGAAGAGCTGCCCGAGCGCCCAATGATCGAGGAGCGACTGAAAGACGGAAAAATTGCAGATGTATTGGTCGCTGAGTGAAGTCTCAAGCTGTTTTACCTCCTCGGGCACAAAACGCAGACCGCGATGCATGTTCACGATCTGCTGGGCGAGCTGCCAGTAAACCGTTTCGATTTTCGCTTTGGATTCGAGATCGAGCAGACCGAGGTCGAACATCTGCTGCGATTCTTCCTTGATGTGCTGGCTGTCATGCAGGCTCTCGATTCGATTGCCCCGCTTCAGCCGCTGTTTCACGTCGAGAATGTCTCGCACCAATCTGTGGTCTGTCTCGGTGGCTTCGACTTTGAGTTTCGGCGCGGTCCGTTCGATGGAACTGAAAGCTTCCATCACGAGCACGGAATGATGCGCGACAATAGCGCGCCCACTTTCGCTCACAATGGCGGGATGCGCCACGCCCTCGGAATCGCAGACGTCCATGATATTCCAGACGACGTCGTTTGCGTATTCCTGAAGCGAATAATTAGTGGAACTGTCGAAATCACTGCGTGATCCGTCGTAATCGACCCCGAGACCGCCGCCGACGTCCAGATAGCCAAGATCGTGCCCGAGTTTACAAAGCTTACAGTAGTAG